>JAEXUU010000231.1 GCA_023452965.1 Pseudomonadota bacterium
GTCGAGGTCAGGGTGGTGAAGGGCTGCATGGGCTTTCTCTCCTGAATGCTGTGGGAAGGGGGCTTGCGGCGGCAGGTCAGCCGGCCGCCCGCTCGATCGCTTCCATGTCGTCGTCGTCGAAGCCGAAATGGTGGCCGATCTCGTGCACCAGGACATGGGTCACGATCGCCCCCAGGCTCTCGTCATGTTCCGCCCAGTAATCGAGGATCGGGCGGCGGTAGAGATGGATGGTGTTGGGCATCTGCCCGGTCTGCGGCGCATAGCCCTGCTGCGGCAGGCCGACGCCGGAGAACAGGCCGAGCAGGTCGAACGGGCTCTCCGCCTCGAGCTCCTTCAGGACATCGTCCTCAGGAAACTCGGTGACGTTGATGATCAGGTCGGCGCAGAGCTTGCGGAAATCCTCGGGCAGGCGGTCATAGGCCGCCTGCGCAAGAATCTCGAACTCGGCGCCAGACGGTGCGCGCACGCCGTCCCAGTCGAGGCCTTGCGAAGCTGTGGCCGGGGCGGAGGCCTTGATCGAGGGAACGCTTGCCATCAAACGCTTGCCATCACCAGATCTTCAATTGGTATCCGAGCCACCAGGACAGGCCGATGAAGGCGATCAGGGAGAGCAAGCGGCCGATGCGTCGGCCCCAGAGCTCGATCTTGTCGCCTTCCGGCGCGTCCTTGCCGGAGAAGTGGTCGGCGGCGCGGCCCATGGACGAACCGAGGAAGCTCTCGGATTCGCGCTTGACGCGATCGAGGGCCTCCTTGGCCTCGCCGGCACGGGCGGCTTCGCGGGGATCGGTGCTCATGACGTCCTCCCGCGATCGCCCCGCACTCAGCCCAGCGTGCGCACGTCGACGAAATGGCCGGCCAGCGCCGCCGCCGCCGCCATGGCGGGGGAGACGAGGTGGGTGCGGCCGCGATAGCCCTGCCGGCCCTCGAAATTGCGGTTCGAGGTCGAGGCGGCCCGCTGGCCCGGCTTGAGCTGGTCGGGGTTCATGCCGAGGCACATCGAGCAACCCGGCTCGCGCCATTCGAAGCCGGCGGCGATCAGGATCTTGTCGATGCCTTCGGCCTCGGCCTGCTGCTTCACCAAGCCCGAGCCCGGCACGACCATGGCGTAGTCCAGGCTCGCATGGATCTTCTTGCCCTCGACGATCTTGGCGACGGCGCGCAGATCCTCGATCCGGCCATTGGTGCAGGAGCCGATCCAGATCACGTCCAGCGGGATCTCGGTCATCTTGGTGCCTGCGGGCAGGCCCATATATTCGAGCGCCCGCTTCTTCGAGGCGCGCTTGACCTCGTCGGCGATCTGCTCGGGATCGGGCACGTTGCCGGCGACCGAGATCACGTCCTCGGGGCTGGTGCCCCAGGAGACGATCGGCGGCAGGTTGTTGGCGTCGAGCTTGACGATGCGGTCGAAATGCGCGCCCTCGTCGGTGCGCAGCGTCTCCCAGTAGCGCACGGCCTCGTCCCAGGCGGCGCCCTGCGGCGCCCGCGGCCGGCCCTTGAGATAGGCGAAGGCCTTCTCGTCCGGGGCGACCATGCCGGCGCGCGCGCCGCCCTCAATCGCCATGTTGCAGACGGTCATCCGCCCTTCCATGGTGAGGGCGCGGATGGCGTCGCCGGCATATTCGATCACCGAGCCGGTGCCGCCGGCGGTGCCGATCTCGCCGATGATGGCGAGGGTGATGTCCTTGGCGGTGACGCCCTTGGCCAGGGTGCCGTCCACCTGGACGAGCATGTTCTTGGCCTTCTTCTGGATCAGCGTCTGGGTCGCCAGCACATGCTCGACCTCGGAGGTGCCGATGCCGTGCGCCAGCGCGCCGAAGGCGCCATGCGTCGAGGTGTGGCTGTCGCCGCAGACGATGGTCGTGCCGGGCAGGGTGAAGCCCTGCTCGGGGCCGACGATGTGGACGATGCCCTGGCGGACGTCGAGCTCGTCAAAGTACTCGACGCCGAAATCCTTCGCGTTCTTGGCCAGCGCCTCGACCTGGATGCGGCTCTCCTCCTCGGCGATGCCGGCCTTGCGGTCGGTCGTCGGGATGCTGTGGTCGACGACGGCGAGCGTCTTGGTGGGAGCGTGGACCTTGCGGCCGGTCATACGCAGGCCCTCGAAGGCCTGCGGGCTGGTGACCTCATGAACGAGGTGCCGGTCGATGTAGAGCAGGCAGGTCCCGTCATCCTGGCGGTCGACGACGTGGTCCTCGAAAATCTTGTCGTAAAGCGTGGTCGGGGCTTTGGTCGCAGTCATTGGCTTCGTGCCTTCGGTATGGAAATCGATCTGGCGGCCGGGCGGGCCGGGGCGCGTGCAGAGGGCCTGTCGCCGGCCGGAAGGCCGGTCTCAGGCCAGGCTAAGGCCGGCTGCGAGCGAAGCGGTGAAGCGGCCGAAGAAGCGCCAGGGCAGGCGGGCGTGATCATGCAACGCGGCAAAGCCCTGCGTCGTCGGGAAGCGGCGCGGATTCAGCGTGCGGCGCATCACGCGCCGGCAACCGTCCTGAATGTGCGGCTTCTTGTTCATGGCGTGGTTCTATCAGTTCCAATCTGCGGCGGCAACGCGAAGCGCTCGCAGAGCGCCCTTGCGGCAGCCGCGCACTGGCTTGAAGCGAGCGTACCGGGCGCTATCGCCCCGGCTTGCCTCGTTCGCGCCCGAAAACTGCTTCCTCATGCGGGCGAACATGGTTTATCGGCTCGAAGGTGTTCCGCAGCGACAGGCTGCGGGCCGGCAATGGCAGGATGACGAGATGGCGCGGTTCTTTCCCTTCATGCTGCTGGCGGTCGTCGCCTATGGCGTTGCCGTCGCAGCCATGGGCGTGCCGCTTTCGCAGGAGCTGCTCAATCTGCGGCTGCCTTCCGGTTCGGTCTTCACCCTGACGATGAGCGAACTCCTGCTCGCGATTTCGACGGTCGTGCTGTTCTTCGAGATCATGAACGCGACCAGCGCCAAGTCGAGCTCGATCTTCAACCACGGCCTCTCGCTGGTGCTGTTCATCGCCTGCGGGCTGATCTTCCTGTTCGTCCCGGGCTTCGGCACCGGCACCTTCCTGATCATCACGCTGATGTCGCTGGTCGACGTCGTCGCCGGCTATTCGATCAGCATCCTGACGGCGCGGCGCGACATGACCTTCGGCAACCAGGAGTAGGGTCCCGCTGGCCCACCGGCCCTCATCCTGAGGAGCGCCGGTAGGCGCGTCTCGAAGGATGATCCA
>JAEXUU010000652.1 GCA_023452965.1 Pseudomonadota bacterium
GATCAGCCCCGCGACGACGGGATGCATGAGGTCGTTGAGGCGGCTGGAAGGCGCGGAACCGGACGGCATGATCGTGACAGGTCCTCCAAGAGATGGGGCGCAGGCGCTGCGGGGCGCGTTGACAACTAGCCGATCAATGGTCTGACAATCCCAGCCACTTTCCGGCAGAGATCCAGACCATTTGTTCAAGCATTCCCAACTGGAGACAGTGAAAGCCTGGTTGGCCCATCCCGCCCATGCCGCGCTCCCGCTGCATGCCAGGATCCAGCGCGCGATCCGTCAGCTCATCCTCGACGGCACCCTCGGGCGCGGGAAGCCGCTGCCCGCCTCGCGCGCCCTCGCAAAATCGCTCGGCCTCTCGCGCGACACGATCGAGACCGCCTATGCGCAGCTTCATGCCGAGGGCTTCATCGAGCGGCGCGTCGGCAGCGGCAGCTTCGTGGCTGAAGCGACGGAGCTGGCGTCCAGTCGTCGTCACGCCTCGCGTGACACGGCCTTCCGCAGCCTGGCACCAAATCTCAGCCGGCGCGGCGAGGCGATGTTCCGCAGCGGCGGCGTTCGCGAGCTCCTTTCACCGCGGCCCTTCGCGCCCGGGATACCGGAGACGCGCAGCTTTCCCCTCCGGCTCTGGGAACGCCTGGAGCGGCAGGTGCTCAAGGAGGCCGGCACGGCGGCGCTGCTGCATGGCGCCCCGCAGGGCGTCGAGCCGCTGCGACGGGCGATCGCCGATTATGTGAACCTCGAGCGCGGGGCTCATGCCACGGCCGACCGGGTTCTGATCCTGACCAGCTCGCAGCAGGCGCTGGCACTGTGCGCGAGTGTGCTGCTCGACGCCGGCGAGCGCATCTTCATCGAGGACCCCGCCTATTACGGAGCGCGCAAGGCGTTCGATGCCGCCGGGCTGGAGTGCGTCCCGATCCAACTGGATCACCAAGGCCTGCTGGTCGAGCAGATCGTCTCAGAGCCGCGCCGGGCCAGGGCCGTGTTTCTCACGCCCTCGCACCAGTTTCCCACCGGCGCGACGCTGTCGCTCGACCGCCGCCTGGCGCTGATCGAATGGGCCGCCCGCCATCAGGCCTGGATCATCGAGGACGATTACGACAGCGAGTTCCACTATGCCGGCAAGCCGACGGCCTGCGTGCAGGGGCTCGATCCGCATGAGCGGACCATCTATATCGGCACCTTCACCAAATCGCTCTTTCCGGGCCTTCGGATCGGTTATGTCGTGCTGCCGTCCCAGCTGGTCGAGCCGATGACGGTGGCGCGCACGCTGCTCGACGGCGCCGCTGGCGCAGATGACGCTCGCCCGCTTCATCGAAGGCGGGCATTTCGGCGCGCATGTCCGCGCCATGCGCGGCATCTATGCCGAGCGCCTTGGTCTGCTGGCCGGCCTCGTCGGCAAGCATCTGGATGGCATCGCCGAGGCGCAGGTGCCGGCCGGCGGTTTGCAGATGCCCTGCCTGCTGCATCCCGGCCTGTCCGAGCGCGCCGCCATCGACGCAGCGCGACGCGCGGGGATCGCGCTTCTCGGCCTATCGTCGCTCTACGCTGCCGGGGACGGCAAGCCGGGCTTCCTGATGGGCTTTGCCGCCTATGCGCCGAACGAGATCGACGGCGCAGTCAGGACGCTCGCGAACGCGCTGCGGGAGGCAAAGCGCTGACACGCCGAGCCCCGGCGCATCTCCGTTTCGGGCACGTCGGCCAAAAAAAGGGCGCCGACAACTTCGACGCCCCTCCGGAGATTTATCGGCTCGACCGGGTCACTCCCACTCGATCGTGCCGGGCGGCTTGCTCGTCACGTCGTAGACCACCCGGTTGATGCCCTTGACCTCGTTGATGATGCGGGTCGCGGTGCGGCCGAGGAAGGCCATGTCGTAGGGGTAGAAATCCGCCGTCATGCCGTCGACCGAGGTGACCGCGCGCAGGGCGCAGACATGGTCGTAGGTGCGGTAGTCGCCCATCACGCCGACGGTGCGCACCGGCAGCAGCACGGCAAAAGCCTGCCAGATCACGTCGTAGAGCCCGGCCTTGCGAATCTCCTCGAGATAGATCGCATCGGCCTTGCGCAGGATGTCGAGCTTCTCCTTGGTGATCTCGCCAGGGCAGCGGATGGCGAGGCCCGGCCCCGGGAAGGGGTGGCGGCCGACGAAGGCGTCGGGCAGGCCGAGCTCGCGGCCGAGCACGCGAACCTCGTCCTTGAACAGCTTCCGCAGCGGCTCGACGAGCTTCATCTTCATGCGCTCGGGCAGGCCGCCGACATTGTGGTGGCTCTTGATCGTCACCGAAGGGCCGCCGGAGAACGAGACGCTCTCGATGACGTCTGGATAGAGCGTGCCCTGGGCGAGGAAGTCGGCGCCGCCGAGCTTGGCGGCCTCGGCGTCGAAGACGTCGATGAAGAGCCGGCCGATGGTCTTGCGCTTGGCCTCGGGATCGGAACCGCACTTGGCGAGTTCGGAGAGGAAAAGCTCTTCGGCTTCAACATGAACCAGCGGGATGTTGTAGTGGTCACGGA
>JAEXUU010000683.1 GCA_023452965.1 Pseudomonadota bacterium
CAATCCGATCGATGCGCTCTGGAGCGACCGCCCTGCTCCGCCCTCGGCGCCGGTCAAGGCGCACCCCGCCGCCTACGCCGGCGAGAGCGCGGCGAGCAAGCTCGCCCGCATCCAGGAGGCGCTCGGCAAGGACAAGGTGGATGCGCTGGTCCTCTCGGATCCGCATGCGCTGGCCTGGACCTTCAACATCCGCGGCGGCGATGTCGAGCACACGCCGCTGCCGCTCGGCTACGCCATCGTGCCGCGCGAGGGCCGGCCGACTGTCTTCCTTTCGCCGGAGAAGATCACCAACGAGGCCGGTGACGCCATCGGCGCGCTCGGCGAGATCGCCCCGCCCCAGGCACTGGAGGAACAACTGAAGGCGCTCGGCGCCAGCAAGGCCAAGGTCCGCCTCGATGCGACCACCGCTGCGGCGGCGCTGGCGACCCTGCTCCGCGAGGCCGGCGGCACGCCGGAAGCCGGAACCGATCCGATTGCGCTGATGAAGGCGCGCAAGAACGAGGCCGAGCTCAACGGCGCCCGCGCGGCGCATCTGCGCGACGGCGCCGCTATGGCCCGCTTCCTCTCCTGGCTCGCACGCGAAGCGCCGAAGGGCGGCCTGACCGAGATCGACGCGGTGGCGGCACTGGAGGCCGAGCGCCGCGGCACCGGCCTGCTCAAGGACGTCTCCTTCACCACCATCGCCGGCGCGGGCCCTAACGCCGCGCTGCCGCATTACCGCGTCACGGATTCGAGCAACCGGGCGATTGAGGCCGGCATCTTCCTGGTCGATTCCGGCGGGCAATACGAGGACGGTACCACCGACATCACCCGCACCCTGGCGGTCGGCGAGCCCAGCCCGGAAATGCGCGACCGCTACACCCGCGTGCTCAAGGGCCATGTCGCGATCTCGCGCGCCGTCTTCCCGAAAGGCACCTCGGGCGCCCAGCTCGACTCCTTCGCCCGCGCCCCGCTCTGGCAAGCCGGGCTCGATTTCGACCACGGCACCGGCCATGGCGTCGGCAGCTATCTTTCGGTGCACGAAGGCCCGCAGCGCCTCTCCAAGCTCGGCACCACGCCGCTCGAGCCCGGAATGATCCTCAGCAACGAGCCGGGCTACTACAAGGAAGGCGCCTACGGCATCCGCATCGAGAACCTGATCGTGGTCGAGGAGCGCTCCATCCCTGGCGGCGACCGCACCATCTACGGCTTCGAGACGATCACCTGGTGTCCCTATGAGCGGGCGCTGATCGAGCCCGCGCTGCTCGACGAAGGCGAGCGCGCCTGGATCGACGCCTATCATGGCGAGGTCTGGAAGCGCATCGGCCCGCTGGTCGAAGGCGAGACGAAGACCTGGCTGGAGAAGGCCTGCCGGCCGCTCTGACGGCCTTCGTCAGAACAACGCTCTGAGCCCCACCACGGTCGCGACGCCCACAGCGACCACCCCGAGCAGCGGCAGGCGCGTCGCCGCGAGGCCCGAGACCAGTGCCGCGACCGTCTCGATCCAGCCGGTCGCCAGCGCGCTCGGCGCGATGACCGCGATCAGCACGGCCGGAGGGATCGCGTCGAAGGCGGCCTGCGCACGCGGCGTCAGGTTCAGCCTGCCGACCAGGGCGAGCCCGGCGATGCGGGTGAGATAGGTCACCAGCGCCATGCCGAGAAAGGCGGCGAGATTGATCGGGTCGAGGCTCATTCGGCCGGGCTTTCGCAGGGTTGCGCGACGGCTTCGCTGCCGGCGGCGATCCAGGCGGCGGCAAGCCCACTGAGCGCGCCGGCCAGCACATGCCAAGGCGGGCCGGCGAACCGGTAGGCCAGCGCCGAGGCGATGCCGGCCGCGGCCACCGTCCACGCCGTGACCCGCCCCTTCCAGAAGGCGGCGACGCGCGCGATGCACAGCGCGGTGAAGGCGAAATCGGCGCCGTAGCGCTTGGGATCGCCGAGCGCCGCGCCGATGATCGCGCCGGTGGTCGAGGTCAGCAGCCACAGGCAGACGAAGGGGATCGCCATCGCGAACCAGTAGACCGGGGTGATCGGATGCGTACGCGCCCGCTTCTCGGCCAGCGCCCAGTTCTCGTCGGCCATGTAGTAGAGCCCGAGGAAGGTCTGCGTCCGCGAGAAGCCCGAGAGCTTCGGCGCCAGCGAGGCGCTCATCAGGATATGGCGGGCATTGATCAGCGCCGTCGAGAACACCAGCGCCAGGATCGGCGCCGGGCTCGCCCAGAGCTCGACCGCGGCGAACTGGGCACCGCCGGCGAAGACCAGCGCGCTCATCGCGAAGACCTCGAGGGGCGACAGCCCCTTGCCGGCCGCGAGCGCGCCGAACAGGAAGCCGATCGGCACGGCGGCCAGCGCCGCCGGCCAGATATCGTTCAGCCCTGCGCGGGCCTCATTGGTCCAGGACATCGCTTTGAAACTCGTTCAGGCGAGATGAGCGGCGCGGAAGGCGCCCGGCGTCACGCCGAGCCGCGCCTTGAAGGCCCGGGTCAGATGGGCCTGGTCGCAAAAGCCGGTCGCCGCCGCGACCTCACCCGGAGCATCGCCGCGCCGCAGCCGCTCGCGGGCACGCCGGACGCGGATGTCGACGAGATAGGCATGCGGCGTCAGCCCGGTCTCGCGGCGGAAGGCCCGGATCAGGTGATGGCGCGGCAGGCCCGAGCGCTTCGCCAGCTCGGCCAGCGAGAGATCCTCGTCGTAGCGCTGCTCCAGCAGCTCACGCGCCTGGGCGATGTGTCCGCTCTCCCGCCCCAGCCCGCGCACCGTAAGGTCGGCATGGCGGGCGAGGCACCAGCCATAGGCGCGCAGCAGCCCTTCCTCTCCGGCGAGCGCGTCCCCGCCCTCTTCCAGCACGCGGTGAGCGGCGCCGAACAGCGCCGCCCCTTCCGGATCCCGCACGGTCGGCTCCGCGAAGTACGGCGTCCCGATATCGTTGCGGCCGGTGAGCGAAGCCGCGACCTCGCGCATCAGCCCGACAGTCGGGTAGCTCATCCGGTAGCGATAGCCGCCCTCGCTGGGGGCGCCGTCATGGACGTCGAGCGGCTGGTTGAAGACGATGTCGCCGGCCCCGGCATAGAGCCTGCGGCCGCGCGCATGCCAGATCTCGCAGCCGACCTCGATCGTGCCGATCGCATAGGTGTCGTGGACATGCGGGGCATAGGCGTGGGTACGGAACGTCGCCGACAGGAATTCCAGCCCGTCGAAGCGACGCGCCGTGAACAGATGCGCCCGCTCGCCCGACTGGAGCGGGGTCTGCTCCAGTGCCTCGCCCTGTGTGATCAGATCCATGCCGCAAGATAGAGCGGATGCGGGCGCAGATGTCTTGAAGAAAAGTGATGGCGACGATCACGCGAGCGTCGCCATTCCATCGCTGCTCGCGGGCGGTTCAGGGACGCGGCGGCTCCTTGCCGGCGACGAGTACCAGTACCGCGCCGGCAAAGGTCGCGGCCGCCATGTAGCCGATCGGCCCGAGACCTCCGACAAGATTGACCAGCAGGCCGCCGAGGACGGCGCCGCTCGCGATCGCGACCAGGAAGGCGGCGGTCAGGAGCCCGCTCGCCGCCTCGGCGTGATCCGCCGCGATCCGCACCATCCAGCTCTGGAAGCCCACCGGCGCGAAGCCGAAGGCGAAGCCCCAGGCCGCGACCGCGATCCCCGCCACGATCGGCGACGCCCCGAACAGGGTCATGACCAGCGCCAGGGCCGCGACCGCCAGCGCGAAGGAGACGATGGCGAGCTTGACGCCCCGCGCCGCCACGGCTCCGCCGGCGAAGTTACCGATGACGTTGCCGACGCCATAGCCGAGCAGGACGGAGGTGATCGCCGCCACGCCGAGCTGCGGCACCTGCTCGAGGAACGGCCGGATATAGGTGAAGCCGGTGAACTGGCCGGAGATGATGATCAATACGGAGATCAGCATCAGGCGCACGCTCGGCCGCGAGAGCAGCACCACCAAGGTGCCGAGCTTCGGAGCGGTCTGCGACGGCAGGGACGGCATCGTCGCCATCAGCACCAGCAGGGCGACGCCGGCGAGACCGGCCGAGAGCGCGAACACCATCCGCCAGCCGATCAGCGAGTCGAGATAGGCCCCAAGCGGCCCTCCGCCGATGAAGGCGGCGGAAACACCGGCCGAAATGATCGCCAGCGCCCGCGGCACCGACTTCACGGGGACGAGCCGCAGCGACAGCGCCGGCGCCATCGACCAGAAGCCGCCGAGGCTGAGACCGAGCAGGAAGCGCGCCGCCAGCAGCATCGCATAGCCGTTGGCGAGCGCCGTGAGGATGCTCGACACCGCCAGCAGCGAGATCAGAGCCCACAGGACGAGGCGCCGGTCGAAACGGCTGGTGACGATCGGCGTGAAGATCGCGGCGACCACCCCAACCAGCGAGGTCACCGTGACGGTCTGTCCGGCTGCGCCGACGCTGATCGAGAGATCGGCGGCGATCGAGGTCAGCACGCTGGCGGGCAGGAACTCGGCGCTGACCAGCGCAAAAACGCCCATGCCGAGCGCAAACACCGCCGGCCAGACTGCGGTGCTGCGCTCTTGGGGCGCGATACCGGCGAGTGCGGGATCGGCGGTGACTGAAAGGGAATCCGACATGGGGTCGCTCCGGAAAGATCGGACACCGGAGTTAGGCGTGACGCTTCGGACCTTCCATGCTAGAAATTCCGCAATGCTTGACAATTCGTCCAGAACCACCACGCGAGACCCGCTGACCGAAATGCTGCGTGGCCTGCGTCTCGAAGGCGTCGACTACGCGCGCTACCGCATGGCAGCGCCGTGGTGCCTGCTGTTTCCCGCCCAGGCCGCGGCGCGCTTCCATTTCATGGCCGAGCGCGGCTGCTGGCTGCGGCCCCCCGAGGGCGAATGGCACCGGCTCGAACAGGGCGACGCCGTGTTGATGCCGCGCGGCGCCGAGCACGCGCTCGCCAGCGAGCCGAGCGCCCAGGCGAAGCCGCTCGGCCGCTGCGCCTTCGAGGCCTGTTGCGGCGAGATCGCCGATGCGCATGGCGGTGGCGATGGCGAGGACGCCCAGTTCTTCAGCGCCAGCCTGTGTTTCAACGTCGATGCCCAGCACCCGCTGCTGCGGATGATGCCGGAGCTGATGTGGGTGCACGAGATGGCAGTGCATGAGCCCGCCATCCCACCGCTGCTCAGCACCATGTCGTGTGAACTCGCCCTTGATCGCGTCGGCGCGGGCGGAATCCTGACGCGCCTGGCCGATGTCGTCGCCGCGGCGCTGATCCGTTCCTGGGTCGAGCGCGGCTGCGGCAGTGCCACCGGCTGGGTCGCCGCCGCGCGCGATCCCGATATCGGCAGGGTCCTGGCCGCGATCCATCTCGATCCCAGCGGCGACTGGACCGTCGAGGCGCTGGCCGGCGTGATGCACGCCTCGCGCTCCGCCTTCGCCGAGCGCTTCGCGGCAATCGTCGGCGAGACGCCCGCTCGCTATGTCGCCCAGGTCAGGATGCATCAGGCGAGGCAATGGCTGGTGCGCGACCGGATGAAGATCGCGGTCGTCGCCCGTCGCCTCGGCTATGATTCGGAAGCTTCGTTCAGCCGCGCCTTCAAGCGCGTGATCGGCGCGCCGCCGAGCCGGTTCCGTGCGGGCGAGACGCTCGGACCGCCCTTGCTCAGCGGCCCCCTGCCGCCGTCTTCGGCAGCCCCGCAGGACCACGGCGAGCCTTGATGCTCCGGCCTGCCGCCCTGCCCGCGCGCCCAAGCACGAGCTGGAGCCATCTCGCGACGACCCCGGGCGCAGCGGCGATGGCCTCCCGACGCAGCTGGGCACTGCGGCGCGCATAGAATTCGATGTCGATCGAGCCGTCGGTACGCCGGATGGTCGCGTCGTGAAGCTTCTCTGCCATGATCGCCTCCCTGGGCTGCCATGGCGAGACTGGCGCAGCATGCGGCGCCGCGCTTGACCGGGCTCTTGCGCTTTCCTTGTCCTTTTCCTGCTTTTTCGCCAGGTAAGCCGGCGTCGATACCGGCCCCGGCTTCCGCATGGTAAGAAGCGGCATGCGCTATCGCTTCGGGGCATTCGAGCTCGTTCCGGAAACGCGGGAGCTTCTCGCGGACGGGCGGCCGCGCGCGATCGAGCCACAGGTCTTCGACCTCCTGCATTATCTCGTCAGCGAGCGCGAGCGCGTGGTGTCGCAGGATGACCTGATCGCCGCGGTCTGGAACGGGCGGATCGTCTCGGATTCGGCGATCAGCGCCAGGATCAGCGCTGCGCGCGCGGCGATCGACGATGGCGGCAAGCGTCAGGACTGGATCCGCACCGTGGCGCGGCACGGTTTCCGCTTCATCGGCCCGGTCGAGCCGGTGGAAGCCCCGCGCCACCAGCAGCCCGCCGCAGAGGCGGCAGCGCCCGGCGGAACGCCGCATCAGCGCGTCGCCTTCTGCCGCTCGCGCGATGGCACCCGCATCGCCTATGCCACCAGCGGCGCGGGATACCCGATGGTCAAGGCCGGGCACTGGCTGACCCATCTCGAACACGATTGGCACAGCCCGCTCTGGCGCCCGCTGTTGAGCCGGCTCGGCCAACGGTTTGCGCTCCTGCGCTACGACCAGCGCGGCAATGGCCTCTCCGACCGGGAGATCAGCGACTTCGCTCTGGATCGCTTCGTCGAGGACCTCGAAGCCGCCGTGGATGCCGCCGGGCTCGAACGCTTCGCGCTCTACGGGACGTCGCAGGGCGTGCCGATCGCACTGGCCTATGCAGGGCGGCACCCCGAACGGCTGAGCCACCTCGTCCTGCATGGGGGCTTCGTCAAGGGCCGCCTCGTCCGGTCGGGCGCCGACCGGGAACAGGGGCTGGCGCTGCTCACCCTGATCCGGCATGGCTGGGGCAAGGCGAACAGCCCGTTCATCAAGGCCTTCGCCACCCTGTTCATTCCCGATGGCAGCCGCGAGCAGATCGAATCCCTGGCCGAGTTGCAGCGGCTCACCACCTCGGCCGACAATGCCGCGGCGCTGCGCTGGGCGATCGACCATTTCGACGTCTCGGATCTGCTCGAGAAGCTTGCGGTGCCGACCCTGGTGATCCATGCCAATGACGATGGTGTCCAGCCGCTCGAACAGGGACTGGAACTGGCCTCGCGGATCGCCGATGCCGAATTCCTGCTGCTCGAGAGCCGCAATCACGTCATCGTGCCGGAAGAACCGGCCTGGCCGGTGCTCTTCGAGGGGATCGAGCGCTTCGTCCTGGGCGCAGCCGCACCGGGCTGAGCCGGATGGCGGAGAACCCTGGGGCCAAACGCCCTGCCCTCCTCCCGTGACGCCCTCTGACACTCGCCACCATGTACG
>JAEXUU010000720.1 GCA_023452965.1 Pseudomonadota bacterium
CCGTAAGGGTTGATGAAGGTCGTGGTGACGTTGACGAAGCCCGTCTCCTGCGCGACCGCCAGGGCCATCGCGTAGGAATTGCTGTAGTGCCCCTCGCCTTTCACGAGGAGCGCACCATAGGCAGCGATCTGGGCCATCTTCTCCGTCGGCGTGCGTTCCGGCACGAGGATGACGGCGGGAATGCCGGCGCGTGCCGCATAGGCCGCCGCGGAGGCGCCCGCATTGCCGCTGGAGGCACAGACGAGCCCCTTCGACCCGAAGGCTAGTGCGGTGGTGAGCGCGGCGCTCACCAGGCGATCCTTGAAGGAGCCGCTCGGGTTGCGCGTCTCGTCCTTGAACCAGAGCATGCCGGCGCCGGAGGCCAGCGAGCCCGGCCGGGCCTGCAGCAGCGGCGTCCACCCCTCGCCCAGCGTCACTGCCGGGGAGACGAGCCCGGCCAACCAGGCTTCTCCGGTCTCGGCGCCGCGGTCGACTTCGAGGATGCCGCCGCAGGAATCGCAGGCATAGCGCAGCGTGGCGGGATAGTCGGCGCCGCAGGAGACGCAGCAAAGGCTCATCGTGTTCATGGGTCAGCGTCCCTGCATCTTAGGATCGAGTGCATCCCGCAGACCGTCGCCGAACAGGTTCAGGCCGAGAACGGTCAGCATGATTGCAGCCCCGGGGAAAAGTGCCATCCACCACGCCATGACGACGAAGGCGCGCGATTCCGCCAGCATGTTGCCCCAGCTCGGCTGCGTCGGCGGCACGCCGGCACCGAGGAAGCTGAGCGCGGCCTCTCCGAGCACCGCATAGGAGAAGATGAAGGAGGCCTGGATGATGATCGGTGACAGGACGTTCGGCAGCACATGCCGGAAGAGCGCGTAGAGCCGGCTGCCGCCGACCGCGATGCAGGCCTCGACATAGGGCAGTTCCTTGACGACGAGCACCGAGCTGCGCACCACGCGGGCGACGCGCGGCATGTAGACGATGCCCAGCGCGATGATGACGGTCGAACTGCTGGCGCCGAGCACGCCGGCCATCGCGATCGCGAGCACGATGCCCGGAAACGACATCAGGCCGTCGAGAATCCGCGAGAGGACCGCGTCGACCCGGGAGAAGAACCCGGTGATCAGCCCGAGGAGCGAGCCGAGCCCGACAGCAAGCACGACCACGGCGCAGCCGATCACGAGCGAGGTCCGGGCGCCGTGCATGACGCGCGACAGCACATCCCGGCCGAACTCGTCCGTCCCCAGCAGATGGACCGCGGACGGCGGCTTGAGGCGGTTCTGGATCGCAAGGGCGTTCGGATCCGCCGGCGCCAGGATGTCGGCCGCGAGCGCCGTGGCGAGGACGAGCGCGATCAGCAGCGACCCGACGACAACGGTGGAGCGGGCGAAGAGCTTGGACAGAAAACGCGGCCGTGCCGGCTCGATATGGACCGTGTCCTGGGCAACCATGCTCATGCTGCGGTTCCTTCTCGCACTGGCAGATCAATCCTGTAGATCGCGGAGGGGCGGCCATGGCCGATCGGGGCGCTTTCGCCGATCGGCGCGGCAAACCCGGTTTCGGCAAGCTTTGTGAGGACGCGGCGGGCAGTGCGCGAGGTGGTGTTCAGGATGCCGGCCAGTTCGACGGCGCTGTAGCCACGCGACCGGTCCTCGCCGACAGCCTCCAGTATCCGCGCGAGATTGGCCGCCGTGATTCCGGTCTTGTCCGCGAGTTGCAGAACCAGCGAATCCTCGACCCGGATGAGCCGGGTCCTGCCTTGGCCGAGCGGGCCGATCAGCCGGTTGCCATCGAGCACGATATGGATGCCCGCGCCGGTCTGTTCGGCCTGATGCAGGGCCTTGTGCGCGCCCTCTTCGGCGATGGCGGCGCTGACACCGGTGCCGATACCGATCTCGAAGGAGAAGCCTTGATGCGGAAAGGCCGTGAACGCGGGCGCGGCCGTGAAATCCTGCGTCTGCCGGCGGATGGCTCCGTAGGTCGTGTAGAACAGGTGCAGGCCATTGCCGATGTCGAGCAGATTGACGCCGAGGCTCTCGCTGTAGTCGAGCAGGTAAGTTTCGAGCTCCAGCGCATGGCGGCGGCCATCGGCGATCGAACCCGTGAATTCGGGCGTCCGCACGCGCAGCAGGCCGATGGCGATCTGGGAGCCGCGATAGCGATGCTGCAGGAGGTTCGACACGAGAAGGTCGAGCGCCTTGAGGATCGTATGCTTGGTCCAGAACATGAAGTGGCAGGGAACGCCCTGCTGGGCGAGCTCCCGCTGCACCAGCGAGCGGCAGGTCAGCGCATAGGTCGTGCTGCCGGCGCGATAGTGCCGGATATGGAAGCCGGTGAAGTCGTCGTGAACGCCCCCTTCCCGGAGCGGCATGCTCTTGATGCCGGCCAGGGCGATATTCAGCTCGCGGCTGACATCGGCGATGATGTCGTCCGATATCGTATCGACGCTGATCGTCGAAGGGTCGACACCGGCCCGGACGAGGTCGAAGAAGGCCTTCACGAGCGAGACTTCGTCGAACACGACATAGGA
>JAEXUU010000725.1 GCA_023452965.1 Pseudomonadota bacterium
CGCCTACACCAACCAGGATCGCTCCAACCGCTCTCCGAACGCCGTCGGCATTCTCGGCCTGCCGACCGACAATCTCGGCGAGCGGACGAAGTACGACTGGCGCGGCGACCTCAAGCTGATGGAGGGCCAGATGCTGGTGGTGGGGCTGCAGTACGAGAACGAGCGGCTGGAATCGCGCTCGCTCACCGCCTCGAACGGCAATACCGGCGCCTTCCTCGAATTGCAGTCGAATTGGAGCGAGCGCTTCTTCACCGTCGCGAACATCCGCCGCGACGAGGACGAGACCTTCGGCGGCCACACCACCTACCGGCTCGCGCCGACCTTCATCGTCCCGGGCACGGAGACCAAGCTGAAGGCGAGCTATGGCACCGGCTTCAAGGCGCCGACGCTGAGCCAGCGCTTCAGCGATTCTCGTCCGGCTTTCAACTTCTACGGCAACCCGAACCTCAAGCCGGAGGAGAGCCGCGGCTACGACATCGGCTTCGAGCAGCCCTTGCTCGACAACAAGCTCCAGATCGGCGCGACCTGGTTCCACAACGACATCGACAACCTGATCCTGACCAACGCCGCCCGGACCTCCTACACCAATATCGGGCGAGCCCAGACCAAGGGCGTCGAGAGCTTCGTAGCGCTCGAGCTGAGCCCGCAATTCAAGATCCGGGCCGACTACACCTTCACCCTCGCCAAGGACGAGACCGCCAACCAGGAGCTGCTGCGCCGGCCGCGGCACAAGGCGAGCCTGACCGCAAACTGGATTCCGATCGAGAACCTGAACCTCTCGGCGACGTTGATCTATGTCGGGGACCGCGTCGACGGAAACCGCGACTTCTCGATCTCGAGGATGCGCGCTCCGGGCGCCGCTATCGTCAACATCGCCGCCGAGTACAAGGCGAGCGAGAAGCTCACCGTCTTCGGCCGCGTCGATAACCTCTTCGACAAGCGCTACGAGAACCCGGTCGGCTTCCTCGTGCCCGGCCTCAGCGCCTTCGGCGGCCTGCGGGTGAGCCTGTGAAACAGGGGGCGGCCCTGCGGCGCGTGCTTCGCGGCGCCGCCCTCCTGCTGGCCTACGCCGTGTTGGCCGCGCCGGGCCTAGGCTTCGCCGCCGAGCCTCCGGCCAAGCCGTCCCGCATCGTCTCGCTCAACATGTGCACGGACGAACTCGTCCTGCGCCTCGCCGACCCCGCCGCGATCGCCTCGGTGACCTGGCTCTCGCAGGACCCGCGCAACGCCAACATGGCGCCGGCGGCCCGCCGGATCCCGGCCAATCACGGCCTCGTCGAGGAGTTGCTGGCCTTTCGGCCCGACCTCGTCATCGCCGGCAGCTTCACCACCCGCAACACCGTCGCGTTGCTGAAGCGCGTCGGCGCGCCGGTGAAGGAGTTCGGCGTGCCGCGCGACCTCGTCGGGGTCAAGGCCCAGATCGCCGAAATGGCCGCGCTGCTCGGCGAGCCCGCCCGCGGCGAAGCCCTGATCGGCGAGATCGACGCAAGGCTTGCCGCGTTGGCCCGGCGCGTCGGCGAGGAGCGGCCCAAGGCGCTGGTCCTGCGGCCCAACGGCTTCACCGTCGGGCGCGGCTCGCTGGTCGACGAGATCCTGACCACGGCTGGCTTCGTCAACCTCGCCGCCGAGCTCGGCATCGACAATTACGGCCAGATCGCGCTCGAGACCGTGGCACTCGGCGAGGCCGACATCCTGATCCTCAACACCACCGAGGGCGGCCCGCCCTCGCTCGCCCATGAGATCCTGAACCACCCCCTGATCGGCCGGCTCGGCGACCGGCTGCGGCTCGTCGCCTTGCCCTCCAGGCTCTGGACCTGCGCCGGGCCGGCGGTGATCGACGCCATCGAAATGCTGATCGACGCGGCCGCCGCGCCGCGCAACCGCAGGAGCGGCCCGTGAACCCCGCCACCACGGCCATCGCCGCGGAAAGCCGCAGCCGCTACCGCTTGCTGGTCGCGCTGCTGACCACCCTGCTCGTCGCCATGACCGCGCTCTCGGTCGCCATCGGCTATGCAGAACTCGACCTCGGCGCGGCCTTCTCCGATTGGCTGGCCGGCCGCGCCAGCTTGCCGGCGCTGGTCCTCGTCGAGCTGCGCCTGCCACGCGCTTTGCTCGGCGCGCTCGTCGGCTTCAGCCTCGGCCTGGCGGGCGCCGCGATGCAGGGCCTGCTGCGCAACCCGCTGGCCGAGCCCGGCCTGCTCGGCATTTCCAGCGCCGCCGCCTTCGGCGCGGTCGTGGTGTTCTATTCCGGCTTCGCCGGCGCTTTCCTGCTCGCCTTGCCGCTCGGCGGCATTGCCGGCGCGGTGCTGGCGACGCTCCTGCTCTACGCCCTGAACGGGCGCGGCGCCGGCACCATGGCGTTGATCCTCGCCGGCGTCGCGATCAACAGCTTTGCCGGCGCAATGACCTCGCTCGCGCTCAACCTCGCGCCGAACCCGTATGCGGCGCTGGAGATCGTCTTCTGGCTGATGGGCTCGCTTGCCGACCGCAGCATGGCCCATGTCTGGCTGGTGCTGCCCCTGATGCTGCTCGGCTGGGCGCTGCTGCTCTCCAGCGCCACCGCCCTCGACGGGCTTACCCTCGGCGAGGATACCGCCCGCAGCCTCGGCTTCGATCTCGGTTGGTTGCGCGCCCGGCTGATCGGCGGCGCCGCGCTCGCGGTCGGTGCCTCGGTCGCCGTCACCGGCGCGATCGGCTTCGTCGGCCTAGTCGTGCCGCATCTGCTGCGCCCGCTCGTCGGGCACCGGCCCGGCCGGCTGCTGTTGGTCTCGGGCCTCGGCGGCGCGATCCTGACGCTCGCCGCCGACACCGCCCTGCGGCTGATGCCGATCCGGCCCGAGCTCAAGCTCGGCGTGGGCACCGCGCTGATCGGCGCGCCCTTCCTGTTCAGCCTGATCCAGCGGATGCGGAAGGCGGCGTGATGCAGATCGAAGCCAGGAACATCGCGGTCAGCCTTGGCGGCAAGCCGGTGCTGCGCGGCATCGACCTGACCTTGCGAGCCGGCGAGATGGTCGGCCTGATCGGCCCGAACGGCGCCGGCAAGACGACCTTGCTGCGCGTGCTCGCCGACCTGCTTGCGGCCGAGGCCGGCTCGGTGCGCTATGACGGGCTCACCGCCAAGGCGCTCGGACGCCAGACGCTGGCGCGGCGCATCGCCTTCCTCGCCCAGGGCGGCGCGGTGCACTGGCAGCTGCGGGCCGGCGCCGTGGTCGCGCTCGGCCGGCTGCCGCATCGCCGCCCCTTCGCCGATCTCGGACCGTCCGACCGGGCTGCGATCGCGCGCGCCATGGACGCCGCCGATGTCACCGCCTTCGCCGAGCGCACGCTCGACAGCCTCTCGGGCGGCGAGCGCATGCGCGTCCTGCTGGCGCGGGCGCTCGCGGTCGAAGCCCCGATGCTGCTGGCGGACGAGCCGCTCGCCGGGCTCGACCCGCTGCACCAGCTCGAGGCGATGGCACTGCTGCGGCGCACCGCGCATGCCGGCGCCGGCGTGGTTGTCGTTCTGCACGATCTCAGCCTCGCGGGGCGCTTCTGCGACCGTCTCGTCCTGCTCGATCAGGGCCGCGTGCTCGCCGACGGCAGCCCCGATTCCGTCCTCGGCGACGCCAATCTCGCCCGGGCCTTCGGCATCGAGGTCGCGCGCGGCGAACATGACGGCCAGCCCTATGCCCTGCCCTGGCGAGCGATCCCCCGCAAAGACGAGACATTCTCATGACGAAGAGCGACATCACCGGCTTCATCCGTGAGCAGTTGCGGGTGCAGAGCTCGCAATGGAATCTCGGCACCTTCGGCGCGATCGCCGAGTTCCAGCGCGATCCCAACGAGGCTTTCGTGCTGACCGACGAGCATGGCCGGCTCGCCGCGACCACGGCGCGTGGCGGTGTCGGTTTCGGCGATCTCTCCGCCGTCCGGCTCTTTGCATCGGAAACCGCGATCGGCCAGAGCTGGAGCCACCGCATCGCGCTCTGCCTGCCGGCCGATGCCTGCGCCATGAACCGCCGTACAGTCCTGACCGAGCTCGGCCCCGACAGCGAGGCACTCCGGCCGCAGGACCGGGGCGGCATCCTGTTCGACATGGGGCTCGGCACGCTGCAGGCCGACATCTGCATCCGAACCGCCGATCCTAGCCTGATCGGCGTGCTGCGCTCGGCCGCCGGGCGCTCGCTGTTCGAGCCCGGCAATCCCGCCATGGGCGCGATCGTCGCCGCCGGGCCGCATCGCGTCTTCACGGCGCGCTTCGGCCGCTGCGAAGTCTACCAGCCGATCCCGCCGGCCGACGGCAAAAGCCCCGAGGGCCCGCACACCCATGTCCTGCCAAAGCTGCTGCGCTCGGGCCGCACCCATGCCGCGACGGAACCCGTGCCCGACGGCTTCGTGCCCTGCGCCCATCTCGTGCCGGCCCATCCGCTCAAGGACGCGCTCGGCCGTCGCCAGCCCTGGGACCAGCAGGCCCATGACGCCTTCCAGGCCATGCTCGACGAATACGGCGATGTCCGCCTGCTCGCCCTGAAGTCCCGGCTCGCGGCGGCCATGGCCTCGGGTGCTCCGGTCGATGCAGCCGCGATCCCGGATGACCGCTTCGGCAGGCACGCCGCCAGGGTGCTGCTGCGACAGCTGGTCCAGAGCGGGCCTGCCCCGGCCAGCGATTGGCTTGCCCTGCTCGAAGGCGAGAACGGCGAGAAGGAGGAGCCCGCAGCCGACGCCGACGATTACGGCCACGGCTGAAACGAGGCGTCGCCCGGCGGGGGTCGAACCGCTGCCGGAGGCGCCCGGCCTCTTGCAGGCCCGCAGGAGATTCGCAGGCGCCGACTTTGGACGAGCCGCGGGCCAGTTGCTCGCCTCAGTCGAGCAGCTCGCGAAGCCGCGTCGCCAGCTCGCGCGCCGTATAGGGTTTCTTCAGCCAGCCGCCCTCGGCGAGGTCTCGCCCCGGCAGCCCGGGTTCGGCATAGCCGGAGGTGAAAAGCACCTTGATCTCCGGGCGAAGCGCACGTGCCTCCTTGGCGAGCTCGTCGCCGAGCATGCCGCCCGGCATCACGATATCGGTGAAGAGCAGGTCGATCTCGGGATGCTGCCCGAGCAAGGCGAGCGCCTGGGCTCCGGTCGCGGCTTCGATGACGCGATAGCCCTCGGTCTCGAGTCTGGCGACCGCCACCCGCCTCACCCTGGCATCGTCCTCGACCACCAGGATCAGTTCGCGGCTCTGCGGCTGGCTAGCTGCGGGCGGGGCTTCTTCCGGCCGTTGCTCCGGCTGCACCGGAGCAGGCGCGGCGGCTGGCAGGAAAAGCTGCAGCGTCGTGCCCTTGCCGAGCTCGCTCTGGAGCTGGAGATCGCCGCCAGACTGGCGGGCGAAGCCGAAGGCCATGCTGAGGCCGAGCCCGGTGCCGGCGCCGACACCCTTGGTGGTGAAGAACGGCTCGAAGGCACGCTGTTGTACCTCGGCGCTCATGCCGATCCCGGTATCGGCGACGCTGAGCAGGACATAATCGCCGATGCGTAGCTGCGGATGCTCCTGGGCGTAGTCGGCATCCAGTCGCCGGCGCGAGATCTCGACCGTCAGACGGCCGCCGCGCGGCATTGCATCGCGCGCGTTGAGCGCGAGATTGAGCAAGGCGTTCTGTAACTGCGCGCCATCGACGAGCGCGGTATGGCCGGCGCCGGTGACGACGGTGCGCAATTCGATGGCTTCGCCGAGCGTGCGTCGCAGCAGGTCAGCGAAATTCGAGACGAGCTGGCCGATATCGGTGAGCTTGGGCGTGAGCGTCTGGCGCCGGCCGAAGGCGAGCAGCTGGCCGGTCAGCTTGGCGCCGTCCTCGGCTGCATCCTGCGCCTCGCGCAGCAGCACGCGCAAATCCTTGTCGTCGAGGCGGCGCTCGATCATCTCGAGATTGCCGCTGATCACCGTCAGCAGGTTGTTGAAGTCGTGGGCGATGCCGCCGGTGAGCTGGCCGACCGCTTCCATCTTCTGGGCCTGGCGCAATTCCTCCTCCATCTTGTGGCGGCTCGTCAGGTCGCGGATGAAGCCGGTGAAGATGCGCTTGCCATTGGTCGCGGCCTCGCCGATGGCGAGTTCCATCGGGAAGGTGGTGCCGTCCTTGCGCTGGCCGGTGACGACGCGGCCGAAGCCGATGATGCGGCGCTCCCCGGTCGCGACGTAACGCGCGATATAGCCGTCATGCCGGTCGCGTTCGGGATTGGGCATGAGCAGGCGGACATTGCGGCCGCAGACCTCATCGGCGCTGTAGCCGAACAGCTTCTCCGCCGCCTTGCTGAAGGAGATCATCTCTCCGGCATCGTCGATCACGACCATCGCCTCGGGCACGGTTTCGAGGATCGAGCGCAGATGCGATTCGCGGGCGGCGAGATCGTCCTGGGCGTATTTCAGGTCGCTGATGTCGATGTTCTTGGCGACGATCACCGGATCGGCGGCGCCATCCGGCAGCAGAGCGACGCAGCGGCTGGCGACGAAGACCGGGCGGCCGCTGCGATGCCTCTGCCGCAGCTCGCCATGCCAAGTGCCCTGATCGCGCAGCCGGGCAGCCATCGCCTCCGGCGAGCCTTCGCAGACCGTGCCGAGCAGTTCCTGGACATTGCGCCCCACGGCTTCCGCGGCGCTCCAGCCGTAGAGCTGTTCGCAGCCGGTGGTCCAGCGCGCGATCCGGCCTTCGAGATCGTGGACGACGATGTTGGCGCCGTCGAGAATCCGGACGAGCTCGTCGATGCTGCCCCAGCTCGTGGCTTTCGGTTGGGTTGCGCTGGTCATCCGGCCTCGCGAGGGATCAGTGGGGCCAGGCGGCCAGCCGTGCCGCGCCCGTGCCGCGGGGCGAAGTATCGGTGTCGTCTTCGGCGCCGGCAAGCCGGGCGAGTGTCGCCGGGCGGCGAATCGCCAGGGCGTGCCGCCCTTCGGGCGCGATCACGCCGCGCTGCGTCAGGTTGGTGAAGGTGCGCGAGACCGTCTCGATGGTCAGGCCGAGATGGTCGGCGATGTCGGTGCGGCTCATCGGCAGCGGGATCGAGGCCGCGGACTTGCCGCCTTCGGCGAAGCGCTGCATCTGCCGCAGCAGGAACCCGCAGACCCGCTCCTCGGCGCCGCGGCGGGCGAGCAGCATCGCATGCTCCTGGGCGACAGCGACCTCCTCGCAGAGCGCGGCGATGAATTCGCGGGTCAGGGCGGGCGATGCCTCGGTCAGGGCGCGGAAACGACAGCGTTCGATCCGGCGCAGGCTGACTTCGCTCACCGCCTCGGCCGTGGCCGGGCATTGCTCGTCCGGAGCGAGGCCGATGATGTCGCCCTCCTGGGCGAAACCGACGATGATCCGGCGCCCGTCCGGCAGGATGCGGTAGAGCCGCAGCACGCCCTTCAGCACCTCGAAGATATGCCGCGACCGATCGCCTTCCCAGAACAGCGTCGCGCCGGGCTCGAGGCTCTCGAGCGGCTGGCCTGCGAACAGGCCGCGCAGGCTGAGCTCAGCCGGGGTGCCGGCGAGGATCGGGGCATGCCCCGGCAGGCTGGAAACCGCGCTTGCAATGATCATGGCCACCGTCTTCGTCTCCGATCCGATGGTGGCAATTGAGCGCGCCCGCGTGACGCCGGAACGATGCACATGTTACCGTGCGTGCTGAATTGCAACGGATTGTAACAGCCTTGGCCCGCCCGCTTTCGTCCCTATCCAGCCATGGCTGAATCGCAGAGCCGTGCCGAGCACATCCTCGTCGTCGACGACGACCCCCGCATCCGGCAGATGCTGATCCGCTATTTCGAGGGCGAGGGCTATCGCGTCAGCGCGGTCGGCGACGGTCGCGGCATGCGCGAGACGCTGCAGCGCGGCGGGGTCGACATCGTCCTGCTCGATCTCGTCCTGCCGGGCGGCGAGGACGGGCTGATGCTGGCACGCGAGATTCGCGCCGGTTCCGACCTGCCGATCATCATGCTGACAGGCCGCGACGATGTCGTCGACCGCATCGTCGGGCTCGAGATCGGCGCCGACGAATACATCCCCAAGCCGTTCCATCTGCGCGAGGTGCTGGCCCGGCTGCGAACGGTGCTGCGCCGCCGGCCGCGCGCTGAGCCGCCCGCCCCGAAAGCGACAGGCGAGCTCATTCGCTTCGATGGCTGGCAGCTCGATCTGGCGCGGCGACAACTGCTCGACCCCGCCGGGGCGGAGATCATGCTGACCACCGGCGAGTTCGACATTCTGGCAGTGCTGGCGGGCCATCCCGGGCGGGTGTTCTCCCGCGACATGCTGATGGAGCGTACCCGCGGGCGCACGCACGAGGTCTTCGACCGGTCGATCGACGCGCAGATCGCCAGGCTCCGCAAGAAGGTCGAGCCTGACCCGAAGGCGCCGGCCCTGATCAAGTCGGTGCGCGGCGTCGGCTATGTCTTCACCGGCAAGCCCGCCGACTGAAGCGCCAAACCTGCTCCGTATCGCCTCACGCGCGGTCAGCGCGCGGCGTCGGCCAGGGCGTTGGTGAGGCCGAGCACCCGCGAGAGTCCGGTCATGTCAGGCAGAACCGGGGTGGCGGGCGGGAACGGGTTGGCGATCCCTTCGGCGACGATGCCGACGAAGGGCATGCCCAGGCTGCGGGCGGCGTGGAATTCGGTGGTCGAATCGCCGATCGCGACCATGCGGCCGGGATCATGGCCATGCTCGGCGGCGAGCGTAGCAAAGGCTGCCGGCTTCAAGGTCGGCGCGCCGATGACGCGCTGGAAGAAGTGGCGCAGGCCGCGACGCTCGACGATCGCCTCGAGTTCCTCCTGCGGCGTCCCGGAGACCAGATGCAGCGGCAGGCGTGCAGCCGCCTCGTTCAGGAAGTCGAGCGCGCCCGGGATCAGCCGGCAGGCGACGACCTTTTCGTAGACGATGGCGCGGTAGCGCTCCGCCAGGGCCTCGATCGCCGCCGGGTCGGCACCGCGCCCGAACAGCGCGACTTCGAAATGGCGGAACTTCTCGCGCCGGCTGACGCCGCCATGGGCGTGGTGATAGCGGTCGATCTCGCTGCGCTGCTCCGGCGTCGCCTCGGGATAGGCGTCCTGGAAGGCCTGCGACTTGATCTCGACGGAATCGACGATGACCCCGTCGAAGTCGAGCACGACGCTCAGTGGCACAGCCTGCATCTTGATTTTTGCTCCCTGGCGGCGGGATCGACTTTGGCGATCCGCCGGCCATTGTCCCGCTCCCTGGCCGGAAACCGGCCGGCCCGATCAGGCACCAGTTCACCTTGCCGCCGCCGGGGTCAAGCGCCGCAGGGCGGGCATCGGGGTTGCGCAGGGTGGCTGGCCGGACGACCTTGGCGCCTGCGACAATGCTGGCCGAGCAGTCGATGGAGGCGCGCCGGTGCCGGAGACGAAGGTCGACACGGCTGGTGTCGAGGTCGGGCTAGAACCGGGCCCGCAGCGCATGCGTCTCTCCAGTCTCTGGCGGGAGCGGCTCGACCTGTCGCTGGTCGCGATCGCGCTGGCCGGTCTGGTTGTCGGCGGCGCCCTCTGGTGGCGCGGTGCGGATGCCGGCTGGGCCTGGACGCTCGCGACGCTGCCCGTCCTCGCCGCCCTGCTGGTGCAGATTGCCGGTTCCCTGCGCCGGGGCGATGTCGGGCTCGACATCGTCGCCGCCCTGTCGATGAGCGCGGCATTGCTGTTCGGCGAGGCGCTCGCCGGCAATGTCGTCGCGCTGATGTATGCCGGCGGGCAATTGCTCGAAGCCTACGCGCAGGGGCGGGCGCGACGGGAGATGTCGGCCCTGCTCGGCCGCGTCGCCTTCACCGCGATGCGCTATCGCGACGGCGCGCTCGAGGAGGTGCCGACCGCCGAACTGCGCCAGGGCGACCGCCTGCTGATCCGCACCGGCGACGTGCTGCCGGTCGACGGGCATGTCGCCGAGGGCGTCGCGGTGCTCGATCTGTCGGCGCTGACCGGGGAATCGCTGCCGCAGACCCTTGAACGCGGCATGGATGCGCTGAGCGGCGCGACCCTGGTCGGGGCTCCCTTCGAGCTGATCGCCAGCCGCCCGGCCGCGGAGAGCACCTATGCCGGCATCGTCCGGCTGGTCGAGCAGGCGCAGGAGAGCAAGGCGCCGATGGCGCGGCTGGCCGACCGCTACGCCATCGGCTTCCTCGTGCTGACCTTGGCCATCGCCGGCGCCGCCTGGCTGTTCAGCGGCGATCCGATCCGGGCGCTCGCCGTCCTCGTCGTCGCGACGCCCTGTCCGCTGATCCTCGCGGTTCCCGTCGCGATCATCTCCGGCATCTCGAAGAGCGCCCGCAGCGGCGCGCTGGTCAAGGATGGCGGCGTGCTGGAGGCGCTGGCGCGCATTCGCATCGCGGTGCTCGACAAGACCGGGACGGTGACGCAAGGCCGGCCGACGATCATCGGCATCCGCGCGGTCAACGGCTTCTCGCAGGACGAGGTCCTGACACTGGCGGCGAGCCTCGACCAGGCCTCGGCGCATGTCGTCGCGACCTCACTGATCAAGGCGGCGACCGAGGCCGGGCTGGCGCTGAAGCCGCCGACGGAAATCTCGGAGGCGCCCGGCAAGGGCATCGAGGGCAAGGTCGGCGACCGGCGCGTCGCGCTCGGTGGTGGCGGTTATGTCGGCCGGCGCAGCACCGGCGGGGATGCCGCTGCGCTCGCCGCCGACGCGCCGCCGGGCGCGCTGATGGGCGCGGTCGCCGCCGATGGCGTGCTGGCTGGCGTCATCCTGCTGCAGGACCAGCTCCGCGAGGATGCGCGGGCGACGCTCGAAACCCTGCGCCAGGCGGGGGTCGAGCGGATCGTGCTCGCCTCCGGCGATGTCGGCGAGATCGCGCGCGCGGTCGGGGCGAGCCTCGGGGTCGATGCGGTGCTCGGCGATCTGACGCCCGAAGGCAAGGTCGCGGTTATCCGGGATGAAGAGCGGGCCGGGCCGGTGATGATGGTCGGCGACGGCGTCAACGACGCGCCTGCTCTGGCGGCAGCGAGCGTCGGCGTCGCCATGGGCG
>JAEXUU010000729.1 GCA_023452965.1 Pseudomonadota bacterium
GTTGTGCGCCGGACCACGACCGGGCGACGATAATAGCCCGGCGGTCGGCGGACGACGGTGGTACGCCGGACGACAACGGGACGGCGATAGCCGACCGGACGGCGCACCACGGTGGTGCGGCGGACCACGGTCTGGGTGAAGTCGGCGTCGGCCTTGTCGAGACCAGCCTTCAATTCGGGTGCGAGATCCTCGGGACTGGGAACCGGGCTGGCTGGCGCCGGCATTGCCGCCTGAGCCAGGCCCGCACCACCGATCGCGGCTGTGGCGCGGCCACCGAACAGGCTCAATACAAACGAGCGTCTATCCAAGATTTCCTCCAATAATCCAGGCCCGAAAGCCAATCTTGTCGACCCGCACCGAGTTGGCTGGCCGAATGCGGCCGCAAAGCGGCCATTCGATAACGGTCTGTTCAGGGAAAGGTTCCAAACGGGATTTTTTCGCCGTCTTAACCACTCGTTCACCATACACCCGGCAAGAATTGCCGGGTGTGGATCGCGCTTCGTGACGGGCCACGCATGGAGCGGGCTGGGCGATGAGCGATGTGACGGCGGGCGCTGGCGGTGGCATGACCATGCCGACGCGCGGCCAGATGGGCAGCCTGCTGAACCGTCCGGACCTGTTCCTCGCGATCGGCGTGATGGGCATCCTCGTGGTGCTGATCTTCCCGCTGCCGGCCGTCCTGCTCGACCTTCTGCTCGCGCTGTCAATCATCCTCTCGGTGCTGGTGCTGATGACGGCGCTGTTCATCGAGGAGCCGCTCGAATTCTCCGCCTTCCCGACCGTGCTCTTGATCGTCACGATGCTGCGGCTGGCGCTGAACCTCGCCTCGACCAGGCTGATCCTCGCCCATGGGCACGAAGGCAGTGCGGCCGCCGGCCATGTCATCGAGGCCTTCGGCAACTTCGTGATGAGCGGCAATTTCGTGATCGGGGTGATCGTCTTCACCATCCTGATCATCGTCAACTTCGTCGTCATCACCAAGGGATCGGGCCGCATCGCCGAGGTCGCGGCGCGCTTTGCGCTCGACGCCCTGCCGGGCAAGCAGATGGCGATCGACGCCGATCTTTCGGCCGGTCTGATCGACCAGGACGTCGCCAAGGCCCGCCGCAAGGCGCTGGAGGACGAAGCCTCCTTCTTCGGCTCGATGGACGGCGCCTCGAAATTCGTGCGCGGCGACGCGATCGCCGGCCTTCTGATCACCTTCATCAACGTCATCGGCGGCATCATCATCGGCGTCGCCCAGCAGGGCATGGGCTTTGGCGATGCCGCCAAGGCCTATACCCAGCTGACGGTCGGCGACGGCCTGGTCAGCCAGATCCCGGCGCTGATCGTCTCGCCCGCGGCCGGCCTGCTCGTCTCGAAATCGGGCGTGCGCGGTGCGGCCGACAAGGCGCTCGGCAAGCAGCTTTCGGGCTATCCCAAGGCGCTCGGCATGTCGGCGGCGGTGATGGCGCTGATCGCGATCCTGCCCGGCATCCCGATGCTGCCCTTCCTGATCCTGGCGGGCGGTTCTGCCTGGCTCGCCCGGCATTTCGGCCAGCTCGCCAAGGAGCGGGCGGTGGAGACCGCGCAGGCGGCGCAGGACGCATCGCCGCTGGCGGCCGACGGCACGCCGAAGGAAGAGACGCTGAACGACCTGCTGAAGCTCGACGAGCTCAAGATCGAGATCGGCTACGGGCTCTTGCCGCTGGTCAACGCGCCGGGCGGGGCCGACCGCCTGACCGACCAGGTCCGGGCGCTGCGGCGCCAACTCGCGGCCGAGCTCGGCTTCGTCATGCCGGCGGTGCGGATCGTCGACAACGTCCAGCTCGAGGCGAACCACTACTACATCAAGATCAAGGAGATCGACGCCGGCCATGGCGTCGTCTACGCCGGCCAGTACATGGCGATGGATCCGATGGGCGGCAGCGTGAACCTGCCCGGCCACAATGTGCTGGAGCCGACCTTCGGCTTGCCGGCGACCTGGATCGACGCGGCGCTGCAGGACGAGGCGCAGCTGCGCGGCTACACGGTGGTCGACGCCGCGACCGTGATCTCGACCCATCTCACCGAGGTGCTGAAGTCGCACATGCCGGAGCTGCTCTCGCATGGCGAGGTCCAGAAGCTGCTGCGCGAGCTGCCGAAGGACCATGCCGACCTCGTCAAGGAGATCGTGCCGAACCAGATCTCGACCACCGGCATCCAGCGCGTGCTGCAGCTCCTGCTCGCCGAGCGCATCTCGATCCGCGACCTCGCAACCATCGTCGAGGGCATCGCCGAGGTCGCCGGTGGCATCAAGAACCCGCGCGACATCGCCGAGCATGTCCGCGTCCGGCTCGCCCGCCAGATCTGTGCCCAGTTCTCCAACCAGCACGGGCAATTGCCGATCATCACCCTGTCGCCGGCCTGGGAAAGCGTCTTCGCGGAGTCGATCGTCGGCCAGGGCGAGGACCGCCATCTCGCCATGCAGCCCTCGCGCCTGCAGGAATTCGTCCATGCCGTGCGCGACAAGTTCGAGGACGCGGCGCGGATGGGCGAGATGCCGGCGCTCGTCACCTCCGGCATGGCCAGGCCCTTCGTGCGCCAGATCGTCGAGCGCTTCCGGCGCGAGACGCCGGTGCTCTCGCAGGGCGAGATCCATCCGCGGGCCAAGCTCAGGACGGTCGGGAGCGTCTGACCTGCACGGCCAGCTTCGCGCAACCTTCCACGCTCTCATCCTTCGAGACGCCGCTTCGCGGCTCCTCAGGATGAGGACTGAGGAAGCGTGTTCCCAGGGAGTCAGCGCCGCGACACTACCACGAGATAGCGCGCCGGCCCGGGGCCGGGATTGCTGAAGCGGCAGTCGCTCGGCGGGCCGAGCTCCATGCAGTCGCCTGGCTCCAGGCGCGTGACGATGCCGCCTTCGTCGAAATCGAGCACGCCAGACTGCATCCAGATCTGCTGGCGGATGAAGGCATAGGAGCTGGCGGGGTAGGCGATGGCGGCGCCGGCAGGAAGCTCGCCCGCGACCAGCTCGAGATCGCCATTGCCGGCCGGCGAGATGGCGCGGCGGACGAAGCCGGTCTCGGGGTCGCGCCAGGAGGGCTGGTCGGCGGCGCGCCGCAGGCGCTCGCCGGCGCTCTCGATACGGGCGAGCAGATTGGACAGGGTCAGCCCGAAGGCACCTGAGAGCCGGCCGAGCAGAACCGCGGTCGGGCTGGCCTCGCCGCGCTCGATCCGGCTGATCATGGCACGCGAGACGCCGGAGCGCTCGGCGAGGTCGTTCAGGCTCCAGCCCCGCGCCTCGCGCTCGCCACGCAGCCTCTCTGCCAGTCTTGACGCGAGATCGTCCATCATCATACCCTTCTTTCTCATATAATAGACTGTGGCAGGGGCATTGGCCAGATGGCGAGGCGGGCGCCCTGCATCCGCGCCATGGCTGCATGCCCGGCCGGCATTGGCCCTTGCTCGTCTCTCTCGCTAAGCGCAGCCCATGTCCCGCAATGCCGCTCTCTTCGCCTTGATGTGCCTCGTCTGGGGCCTGACCTGGCTGCCGATCAAGGTCGGGGCTCAGCATGTGCCGCCGGTCTTCCTCGCGGCGGCGCGCTTCACCATTGCGGGTGTGCTGATGCTCGCCTGGGCGGGGCGCGACCTCAGGAAGGTGCCGGCGGATGCATGGCCGCGCCTCGTCGCCACGGCGCTGCTGCTCAACACCGGAAACTACTCGCTGCTGTTCTGGGGGGCCGCGCAGGCGCCGAGCGGGCTCGCCGCGATCGTCAACTTCGCGACGATCCCGATCTTCACGATCATCGCCAGCCGGACGATCGAAGGCCAGGCGATCGGCGCGCGCAAGCTTGCCGCCATCGGCCTCGGCACGCTGGGGCTGTGCTTCCTGTTCGCGACGCGGGCGCTCGGCGGCCTGGACGCGGCGCGCGGCAATCCGCTGGAAATCTGGGGCCTCGCCGCGATCGCGCTCGGAACCCTGCTCTACTGCTTCGGTGCCGTCCTCGCGCGTCCCATCGCCAGCCGCATGCCGACACTGGCCCTTGCAGGCTGCCAGACGCTGATCGGCGGGATCGGCCTCAGCC
>JAEXUU010000751.1 GCA_023452965.1 Pseudomonadota bacterium
GTACTCGGCCCAGCCTTCGAGCGAGGCGGTGACGAAGCGCTGAACCAGGTCCTTCTTCTCGTCGACCATCTTCTTCGAGATGGTGATGGTGGTGTTGTAGTTCTCGAAGCCGGCATCGGCGAGGAGATGCACCACCGGCTCGACGCCGGCCTTGCGGATGGCGAAGGGCTCGGAGGAAAGGAAGCCCTGCTGCGAGAGCTTCTTGTCCGCCAGGAAGGGCGCCATGTTGAAGGTGTAGGGCCGGACCTGCTCGTCGCGGTAGCCGAACTTCAGCTTCAGGAAGGGCCAGAAGGCCACCCTGCCCTGCGCGCCGATCAGGATCGGCTTGTCCTTCAGGGCCGCGAGCGAATCATTGCCCTGGCCGGGGTGCGAGATCAGGACCTGCGGGTCCTTCTGGAAGATCGAGGCGATGCAGAGGAAGGGAATGCCCTCCTGCGCGAAATGCAGCGCTTCCAGCGAATTGCCCATGATCATATCGACGCGCCCGCCGAGCAGGAGCTGCGTCGGGTTCTGCTGCGGGCCGCCCGGGCGGATGTCGACGTCGAGCCCGTACTTCTTGTAGATGCCGTTGGCGGCAGCGAGATAGAAGCCGCCATGCTCGCCCTGGGCGCGCCAGTTGGTCTGGTAGCTGACCTTGTCGAGCGTCTGCGCGTTGACGCGCGCACCGGGAACCGGGATCAGCACCGAAGCGGCCGAACCACCGATCAGACCGAGCGCGGCGCGCCGATCGAGGCGATACTTCATCGTCATGTCTGAAATCCCTTCCGCAACTGACCAGGGTGGCGGCTCGCGGCGGGCGACGCACGAGCGCTGGGCGGCGACCGGCGGAGAATGCCTCCAGCCCGGCCGGCACACAAGCGCCAGACAGCGGCTCCGGCAGAGCTTGTCCATGCATGACGCCGCCTGAACCGGCGCGATCCACAGCTAAGCCGCGTGCCTTGCCTCCCCGGCGTGCGCGAAGGCGGGTTCCCGCGCGGGGTTTGCGATGTAGAAGACAGCGACGGGGCAGACCCGAGCCTAGCAAGGACCAGACGAGATGAGCGCGCGCTTCTGGGGCGACCTGAAGACCACCGATTTCCAGGGGCTCTCGCCCGACTCCACCATCGCCGTGCTGCCGCTGGCGGCGATCGAGCAGCACGGCCCGCACCTCCCCGTCTCGGTCGACACCACCGTGATGAACGCGATGCTGGCGCTGGCCATGCCGCAGGTTCCGGCCGGGCTCGACGTGCTGGTGCTGCCGACGCTGGCGATCTGCAAGTCGAACGAGCACCTGCATTCGCCGGGCACGCTCACCCTCTCCTGGGAAAGCGCGATCCGCAGCTGGATCGAGATCGGCGAGAGCGTGAAGCGCGCCGGGCTGCGCAAGCTCGTCCTCGTCACCTCGCATGGCGGCAATGTCGACCCGATGAAAGTCGTCGCCCGCGAGTTACGGGTCAGCCACGGCATGCTCGCGGTCTCGACCTCCTGGAGCAATTTCGGCCTGCCGCCGGGCGTGTTCGAGCCCATGGACGCGCTGCACGGCATTCATGGCGGCGATGTCGAGACCGCGCTGATGCTGCATTTCCGGCCCGACCTCGTCGACATGAGCAAGGCCGGCCGCTTCGAGCCGCTGACGGTCGCGATGGCCGACGAATACAAGTGGCTGCGGCCGACGGGGGCCCACCCCTTCGCCTGGATGGCGCAGGACGTGAACCCGTCCGGCGCCGTCGGCGATGCCAGCCTCGCGACCGCGGCGAAGGGCGAGGCGCCGGCCGCCTTCCAGGCCAAGGGTTTCGTCGAGCTGCTCGCCGATGTCGCGAAGTTCCCGCTGGAGAAGCTCCACAAGGCGGGGTGAAATCCCGCCTTCACGGGAGGCTGGCTTGGCGAAGCGTGCACCCACACGCGACATCGACCCAGCGCGTCATGCTCGCCCTTGTGGCAAGCATCCACGTCTTGAACACCGGACTTCGCCAAGGAAGACGTGGATGGTCGGGACAGGCCCGACCATGACGGTGGAGGCGCCGCGCCTCAGAGACGGCGGCAACCTCAATCCGGATCGAGCAATCTTGGCCCCGGCCCCTGCTGTCCGAGCTCGTCCCAGGGATTGTGGAGCGGGCAGCTCTTCACCGAGAGGCAGCCGCAGCCGATGCAGTCGGTGAGATGGTCGCGCAGATTGGTCAGGCGCTTGATGCGCCGCTCCAGCTCGACCTTCCATGCCGCGGAAAGCCGGCTCCAGTCCTCGGCCGTCGGGGTGCGCTCGGCCGGCAGGGTCTGGAAGGCCTCGCGGATCGTCTTCAGCGGAATGCCGGTCCGCTGGGCGACCTTGATGATCGCGACCCGGCGCAGCACCTCACGCGCATAGCGGCGCTGGTTTCCGGCGCTGCGGCGGCTGCGGATCAGCCCCTCCGCCTCGTAGAAGTGCAGGGCGGAGACGGCAAGGCCGCTGCGGCGCGCCACCTCGCCGACGCTCAGATCCTCGGCAAAAACCTTGCTTGCCTTTGCGGCCATGGCACTTGACCTCAACCTTGGTTGAGGTCTTATACGAAGTGCTCCGCTGGTTCGCCAGCCCAAGGAGCGCCTTCCATGCATCGCCGGCTCACGCCCGCCATCCACCTTGCCGTGATCTACGGCAGCTCACGCGAAGGCCGCCTTTGCGACAAGGTCGCCGGCTGGACGCTGGCCCAGGTCGAGGGCGAAGGCCCGTTCTCGGCCGAAGCAATCGATCCCGCCGTGCACGACCTCGCGGAGGTCAAGATCCGGCTCGGCCGTGCCGACGCCTTCATCGTCGTGACCCCCGAATACAATCGCAGCTTCCCGGCACCACTGAAGGCGATGATCGACGACACCGGCCCGGAATGGCGCGGCAAGCCGGTCGCCTTCGTCTCCTATGGCGGGGTCTCGGCGGGCCTTCGCGCAGTCGAGCAGTTGCGCCTCGTTCTCGCCGAGCAGCATGCAGCGACGATCCGCGACGGCGTCTGCTTCGCCAATGCCTGGAACCAGTTCGACGAGACCGGCCGGCTCGCCGATGCGGAGCGGGCCGAGCGGGCGATGGCGACGATGCTCGGACAACTGCACTGGTGGGCGAGCGCCCTGCGCAGCGCCCGCAACAACGTGCCTTATGGCCAGTTCGCCGCCTGAGCGGCGGCCAGCGCCCTGCCCTGGGTCTGCAGAAATCCGAAACGAGCCTAACGCCGCGATGCAGTTTCCTTCACAAATCGGAACTGGTCGCGGCGGGGCTTTGGCGGAAGGATCGGCAGGGACCGATCCACCTGCCTAGGAACCGCCATGCAGATCCAGCTCCTGCGCAACGCCTTGCTCAAGCTCACCTATGCCGGCCGGACGCTGCTGATCGACCCCGATCTAGGCGCCAAGCACAGCCGGCCTTCCTTCACCGGCCGCTCGCAGAATCCGATGGTCGACCTGCCGGAGCCGATCGAGAGCATCCTTGCCGGCGTCGACCATGTCATCGTCTCGCATCTGCATGCCGACCATTTCGACGCGGTCGCGAAGGAGCGGATTCCGAAGGAGTTGCCGGTGCTCTGCCAGCCAGGCGACGAGGAGACGATCCGGGCCGCTGGCTTCACCAACGTGACCCCGCTCGAGCATTTCCTGCGCCTCGGCCCGATCGTGATCACGCGTCAGCCGGCCCAGCACGGCACGGGCGCCGTGGTCGAGAAGATGGGAAAGGTGATGGGGCTGACCTTCGAGGCACCGGGCGAGCCGACGCTCTACTGGTGCGGCGACAGCGTGCTCTACCCGCCTCTGCGCGACGCAGTCGCGGCGACGGCGCCCGAGGTGATCGTCTCCCATTCCTGCGGCGCGAAATGGGACGACACGCTGATCGTGATGGACGCGGAACAGACGCTGGAACTCTGCGAGACGCACCCTGCCGCCGTCGTGATCGCGACCCATATGGAGGCGCTCGACCACGCCACCGTCAGCCGCGCGGTGTTGCGGCAGGCGGCGCAGGCGCGCGGAATCGGCGAGGATCGGCTGCGGATCCCGGCCGATGGCGAGACGATCGAGATCAGGTGCCCTGCCCCGGCTGGCGCCTGACCAGATTCTTCATCATCCCGGACGAGCCGCGCCAGCGGCACCGATCCGGGATGACCGGGCTTGAATCCGGGCTTTCCTCGTCCTCGCCTATTTGGCGTAGATGTCCTTGTAGGTGTCGCGCAGCAGGTTCTTCTGGACCTTGCCCATGGTGTTGCGCGGCAGCGCCGGCCCGCTGCAGACCTGCTTCGGCAGCTTGACCTTGGCGAGGCGCTGGTCGAGCGCCTTCGAGATCGAAGCCGCGGTGATGTCGGCACCGGACTTCACCACCACGACGGCGGTGACACCCTCGCCGAAATCCGGGGGCGGGCAGCCGATCACGGCGCTTTCGATCACGCCCGGCATCTCGTCGATCTCGGTCTCGACTTCCTACGGATAGACGTTGTAGCCGCCGGTGATGATCAGGTCCTTGCCGCGCCCGACGATATGGACGTAGCCGGCGGGATCGATCTTGCCGAGGTCACCGGTG
>JAEXUU010000816.1 GCA_023452965.1 Pseudomonadota bacterium
GCGTTGCTGGTCTGGCTAGGCGCGCTTACTTCAGCAGCCCGGCTTCCTTGTAGAACTTCTCGGCACCCGGATGCAGCGGCACGCCCTGCAGGCCGGAAAGCGCGGTCGCCTTCTGGATCGCCTTGCCCTTGGCGTGGCCGGCGTCGAGCGCAGCGCGCGCCTTGTCACTCCACAGCCCCTTGGTCACGGCATAGACCGTGTCCGCCGAGACCTTCGACGAGGTCATCCAATGGGCGCCGACCGCGACAGTCTTGACCGCGCCGACATCCTTGTAGGTGCCGGCCGGGATCTCGTCGGAAGCGAAGAAGGGCGATTCCTTGGCGAGCTTCTCGGCCGGGGCGCCGGTGATCGGCAGGATGTCGATGCCCGAGCCGGTCGAGGCCAGCTCCGAGATCGCCGCCGCCGGATAGCCACCGGTGAAGAAGAAGGCATCGACCGAGCCGTCCTTCATCTTTTCGGCCGCCTGGTTGGGCTTGAGATATTCGGCTGTGATGTCCTTCTCGGTGACGCCGAAGGCGGCGAGGATCGCCTTGGCGTTGAGCAACGTGCCGGAGCCCGGCTCGTCGAGCGAGACCTTCTTGCCCTTGAGGTCGGCGACGCTCTTCACGTTCGACGCCTTGCGGACGACGAGATGGACGCTCTCAGGATAGAGATTGGCAATCGAGCGCAGCTCCCCGACCTTCGGCTTGCCCTCGTAGACGCCGGTGCCGGAAAAAGCCCAGAAGGCCACGTCGGCCTGGACGAAGCCGGATTCGGCCGCACCACCGACAATCGCGTTGACATTGGCGACGGAGCCATTGCTCGCGACGGCGGTCGAGACCAGCTGCGGCGGCGCCGAGATGGCGTTCGCGATCAGGCCGCCGATCGGATAATAGGTGCCGGCGGTGCCGCCCGTGCCGATGCGGAAGAAGGCGGGAGCCTGGGCGAGCGCAACACCCGCGAGCGCGAGAACACCGAGGCCAAGGCCAATTCCGCCGAGGCGCTTCTGGAGCTTCGAATTCATGGAAAACCTCCGGTTGAAGCCGGAGAGTGTCGGAAGCTTTGCGAGCAGGATCAAGAGGCGGACAGGCAAGGCCTGTGCGTTTGCAGGCTTGTCCACGCAAGATTGTGTCTAAAATGCGGCATCGACTCTGGAGAGCCGCTTGTCTGGTGCCCCCTTCGGATTCAGGCGGGCATGACGGCGGCAGACTCTGGCCGACGCAGCGGAGATTCATCCCAGCGCCTCACCGCCGTGTGACGATGCCGATCAGGGGCTTCGGCTCGGCACCGAGCCATAGCAAGAGGAAGCCGAGCAGCAGACCTGCGAGCGCGGTCGGCACCAGCATGAGGTGGAGCAGGACGGGATCCCAGAGCAAGGGATGCAGGTTGCGCTCGACGGCCGGCTGGAGCTGTCGGAAACGCTCGCCGAACACGGCCAGCAGCGTCTCGCCAAGAGGGGTGAAGCGCAGGGCGGAGTTGGCGATCGAGCGCGCGCCGTCGGTCAGGAGGACGACGAAGCCGCCCGCGACCAGAAGATAGCCGAGAATCCTGACCAGAAAGCGCAAACCATCCCCCAATTCCGCCCGGGCCGCGGCGCGGACCGGTTTACGGTGCCTCCATGCCCTCGCCCCGACAGAGGCCTGCAGGCCTTTCCGATGTGCGCCCGCGCCTCCGCCATTGCAACGATAAACGAGAATTTGCCGCAACCTGCATAATCGTCGGCTTCGGCACTTGAAAGAAGCTGGCCCGGAGGTCATAAGCAGCGCGCCGGACAGGTGGCCGAGTGGTTGAAGGCGCACGCCTGGAAAGTGTGTATACGGGAAACCGTATCGCGGGTTCGAATCCCGCCCTGTCCGCCATTTCCTTTTATCTCAAGCTGGTTCGCTTCGCTCGCGGCCCCATCGGATGTCGGTCGCGCAGCCGTGCTCCGGACTTGGAGCGCGGACTTGTGGTCCCCGCCTCCGCTACGTCCTTCTGTTGCTCAGCTCGCTCGCCCACGGTTTCGATGAGGCGCCCCCCGGCCGGGGCGCGATCCAAGCCCTCCAACCGGCCTGCTTTCAGTGCTGCCGGAGCGCGTGTGGACGTGGCGTCGGCGTGGGAGATGACGGGGACGTCGCCACGGACGAGCTCCGCGTGCGGATTTTCCAGGTCCTGGGAGCAGCCGGCGCGCCCAGGAAGCTTGGGTGCCCGGCATGCCCCATCGGATAGAGCTTTTTTTGCCGCCGCTCGTATGCTGTCGCCTGCGGGCCGCAGAGCCTGGCGCGCAGATCTTCGGGCTTGGAGGCCTTCTGATTCTGCAACGCGCGCAGCGCCGGCCGACTGCCGCCATCCGACCTATCAAATCCGGACTGCAAGAGCTGGGCGATGCGCTCGCTGCGCTCCTTCACGGTCGTCGCGCCCAGCACGACCGCAACCAGGCGCCTTTCGCCGCGGACGGCAAGGGAGACGAGATTTCGCCCCGATGCGCAGACGAAGCCCGTCTTCAGCCCGATCGCGCCGGGAAAACGTCTAATGACCTCGTCGCTCGATTTCAGGACACGCCCATCGATACTGACTTCGGAGCGATCGAAGAAACGCAAGTACTCCCGGAAGTTCCGGTCTATGGCGACCCCGAGCAGGGCTAGGTCTCTCGCAGTGGTGACCTGCCCTCGGTCGAAAAGACCGTCCGGATTGACGAAATGCGTGCCGGTCATGCCCAGGCGCCGGGCGGCATCGTTCATCAGGGCGACAAAGTCGGTTTCGTTGCCGGCAACCGTCTCCGCGATCGCGGCGGCCGCCTCGTTGGCCGACACTGCCAGCATCGCGTAAAGCGCATCCTCGAGCGACATCACGCTGCCGGGCACCAGCCCCGACTGCACGGACTCCCGGGCGAGAGCCTTTCGTGAAAAGACGACATCCTGGCCGAGCGCGATGCGCCCGGTGCGCAATTGCTCGAAGGTGACGAAGGCCGTCATCAGCTTGGTGGTTGAGGCCGGATACCAAGCACGTCCGGCATCCTTCGACCGAAGGACCTGGAGACTGCCGGTATCGACGAGAAGGGATGGCGTCGCTTGAGCGGAAGAGGCGACCGCAATCAGAAGGCAGGCAACCGCATTGCGAACAGAGATGAGACAACGAAACAAATCAGTACCGAAATTCTTGATAGACCCCGCCTCTCGCAGGCGGAAAAGCAGCATATAGCGAAGGTCAAGCTCGCGCGGCGAACCGGAAACCCGGTTATTACCCTACGACAGGGGCCTTAACCTTCAAACTGCTTGATTGACTGCGACACTGACCGCCGAATTGCGGCCGCTTGATGAAGCAGCTCTCGTCGCACGGAGATTCAGCCGCGCCTGTTGCCTTCGCGCAACGACATGCTTCGTCTCTTGAAGCGGGACGGAGATCGCGGCGACCTGCCGCCAGCGGCGCGCTCTAATGCCGTCGAACTTTGCGCAACTTACGACCGTCTGTCATGGCCGCGCTTGGAGCGAGGCCGGCAGCCAATTTTTGCAGGCACCCCCCGCATGACGGGGGATGCCATTTAGCCAATGGGCTTTCTAGCCCTGCGGTGCCCAGCCGGAGATCGCCTTGGGCTCGAGGAACTCCTCGATGCCCCAGACGCCGCCCTCGCGGGCGCGGCCGGAGGCCTTGACCCCGCCGAAGGGCGCGCCCGGCCCGCGCGAATTGCCGTTCATCTCGACCATGCCGGACTTCAGGCGCGAGGCGACGCGGTTGCGCTTCTCGCCATCGGCCGACTGGACATAGTTCGTCAGGCCGTAGGGCGTGTCGTTCGCGATCGCGATCGCCTGCTCCTCGCTGTCGAAGGGGATGATCGAGAGCACGGGGCCGAAGATCTCTTCGCGCGCGATGGTCATCTGGTTGTTGACGTCGGCGAACACGGTCGGACGAACGAAATAGCCCTGGTTCTGCCCGTTGGGCCGTCCGACGCCGCCGGTGACCAGCCGCGCGCCCTCGTCGATGCCCTTCTGGATCAGGTCCTGGACCTTGCGGAACTGCGCTTCCGAGGCCAGCGGGCCGATATGCTTGCCGGGCTTGTGCGCGGTGTCGACCACGACCTGCTCGGCGACCGCCTTGGCCTCCTCGACGGCGCGATCATAGATCGAACGCTCGACCAGCATGCGAGTCGGGGCGTTGCAGCTCTGCCCGGTGTTGTTGAAGCAGTGCAGCACGCCGCGCTTCACCGTGCCCGGCTCGGCATCGGCGAAGACGATGTTAGCGCCCTTGCCTCCGAGCTCGAGCACGACGCGCTTGAGGCTTTCGGCCGCCACTTTCGAGATGGCCACGCCCGCCCGGGTCGAGCCGGTGAAGCTGATCATCTCGATGTCCGGATGCGACGACAGATGCGTGCCGACGCCGGCGCCGTCGCCATTGACGAGGTTGAACACGCCCTTCGGGAAGCCGGCCTCGTCGATGTACTCGGCGAACAGCATCGAGGAGAGCGGCGCGATCTCGGACGGCTTGAGGACCATGGTGCAGCCGGCGAGCAGGGCCGGAACCACCTTGAGCGTGACCTGGTTCATCGGCCAGTTCCAGGGCGTGATCAGGCCGACGACGCCGATCGCATCCATCTGGATACGGTCATTGGGGGCGTGCGGGCCGAGCGGGCGCAGGAACTGGAAATCCTTGAAGGCATTGATGAAATTAGTGATGTGGTAGGCGCCTGCGCCGACCTGGCTCGCGAGCGCCATGTCGATCGGCGCGCCCATCTCCTGGCTGATCGTCTGCGCCATCTCCGGCGCGCGGCGCTTGTAGATCTCGAGCAGGCGCTCGACCAGCTTCAGGCGCTCCGACGGCTCGGTCCGCGACCAGCTCTCGAAGGCGCGCTTGGCGGCCGCGACCGCCCGGTCGGCATCGCTCGCGTCACCGATCGAGATCGCCGCATAAGCCTGGCCGGTCGAGGGGTCGACGACCTCCAGCTCTCGCTGCGCCGAAGGCGCCCCCCAGGCGCCGTCGATGTAGAACTGCTTCTTCTCCAGCATGCGTATCCTCCGGGAATTCGACCGTTCTCGAACCCCAGACTAGCAGCTCGATCAGGAAACGGGACTGCAGCTTGAGGCCCGGCTGCATGAGCCGGGCGCATTGCCGGAGCCGGCTCTAGGCCGAGCGCTTAACCGGCTCGGCCGGATCGAACTGGCTGGGCACCGGGTCGAGACCGAGACGGTCGCGCAGGGTGCCGTCGCGATACTCGCTGCGGAACAGCCCGCGCTTGCGCAGCAAGGGCACGACCTCGCCGGCGAATATCTCGAACTGCTGCGGCAGGATCGGCGGCATCACGTTGAAGCCGTCGGATGCGCCCGAAGTGAACCAGTCGGCGATGGTGTCGGCGATCTGCTCAGGCGTTCCGGTCGCGGTGAAGTGGCCACGTGCGCCGGCGAGGCTGTGCAGCAGGCCACGCAGGGTCGGCCGCTCGCGGGCGACGAGGGCGGTGATCGACTGGGCCCGGCTGCGCGAGGCTTGGACAAGGGCCGGGTCCGGGAAATCCTCGACCGAAAGCACCTGATCGAGCTTCAGATGCGAGAAGTCGTGTCCACCGAAGCGGTTGGACAGGCGCGCCAGCCCGACGCTGGGATGCGAGAGCTCGTTCAGCTCGGCCCAGACGCGCTTCGCCTCGGCCTCGGTCGAGCCGATCGCGGCACTGATGCCGGGCAGGATGACGATCTGGTCAGGGCCGCGCCCGAGCGCCCGTCCTTGCGTCTTGATGTCGTTGTAGAAGGCGATCGCGCTTTCCTTGTTGAGATGGGCGGTGAAGATCGCCTCGGCATAGCGGGCAGCGAAGGCACGCCCATCGGTGGAGGAACCGGCCTGGACGAAGACCGGCCTGCCTTGCGGCGAGCGCGGAATGTTGAGCGCACCCGCGACCTTGAAGAAGGCGCCGCTGTGCGCCGCCGGCCGGATGCCCTGTGAGCGCGCATAGGAGCCGCTCGCCCGATCGTCGAGGATCGCGTCGCGGGCCCAGCTGTCCCAGAGCTTGGAGACGACCTCGACGAACTCGTTGGCGCGGGCATAGCGCTGGTCGATGCCGGCCTGCTGCTCCAGGCCGAAATTGGCGGCGGCGGAGGGCGCCCAGGAGGTCACGATGTTCCAGCCGATCCGCCCGCCGCTGAGATGGTCGAGCGAGGCGAATTGCCGGGCGAGATTGTAGGGCTCGCTATAGGTCGTCGATGCGGTGGCGATCAGGCCGATGCGCTCGGTCAGCGCCGCGAGCGAGCCGAGCAGCGTCAGCGGCTCGAGCTCGCCGCGCGTCGCATGCTCGATGTCCTCGCCGAGGGTCACATGATCGGCGAAGAAGATCGAATCGAGCTTGGCCGCTTCGGCCGCGAGCGCGAGGTCGCGGTAATAGCTGACATCCGTCAGCGCCCGGTAGGTCGAGGCATCGTGCCGCCAGGCTGCTTCGTGATGGCCACGGCCGTTGATGAAGAGGTTCAGATGCAGTTCGCGCGTCATGGGCAAAATCTCCTGAAATGAGGATCAGACGGCGTCGACGACGCCGAGCGCAGCGAGAAGATCGGCACGCAGCGCATCGACGCGGCCGTCCCTGGGGCGCGGATGCGGCAGCCCGACCTGCCGGTCGAGGACGATGCGGCCGTCCTCCATGACGAGCACCCGGTCGGCCAGCTTGATCGCCTCGTCGACGTCATGGGTGACGAGCAGGACCGTGGGTCCGTGCTGGCCGATCAGGCGGAAGACCAGCTCGTGCATGCGGATGCGGGTCAGGGCATCGAGCGCGCCGAAGGGTTCGTCGGCGAGCAGGAGCCGGGGTTGCCTGACCAGCGAGCGCGCCAGGGCGACGCGCTGCTGCTCGCCGCCCGACAGCGCGTTCGGCCAGGCATCCTCGCGCCCCGACAGACCGACATCGGCGAGCGCGGCACGTCCGCGCCGATCCGCTTCGGGCAGCCGCAGGCCGAAGACGGCATTCTGCAGCACGGTCTTCCAGGGCAGCAGGCGGGAGTCCTGGAAGAGCACCGAGCGATCGGCCGGTACGTCGATCGTGCCCTCGCCTTCGACGCCGTCGTCGAGGCCGGCGAGCGCCCGCAGCAGCGTGCTCTTGCCCGAACCGCTCTTGCCGATCAGCGCAACGAACTCGCCGGGCGCAAAATCGAGCGAGACCTCGCCCAGCACGGTGCGGCCGGAGAAGCGCCGCGAGACATCGCGCAGCCTGACCGCTGCATCCGCACCCGTGCTTTGCCGGAAGGGGTGGATCGCCGCGGTCATGACGCCAGCGCCCGGCGATAGGACAGGGCGCGCCGCTCCCAGGACCTGACCGCGAAGTCGGAGGCAAGGCCGAGGATCGCGTAGATCGCCAGCCCGACGACGATGATGTCGGTCTGGCCGTAGTCACGGGCGCGGTTCATCAGATAGCCGATGCCCTCGCTGGTGTTGATCTGCTCGAGCACGACGAGCGCCGTCCAGCAGGTCGTCACCGCGAGGCGAAGGCCGGTGAAGAAGCCCGGCAGCGCGCCAGGCAGCGCCACCTCGCGCAGGAAGTCGGCGCGGCTCAGGCTGACGCTGCGGGCGAGCTCGACATGCCTGATGTCGATACCGCGCAGTGCGGCATGGGTGTTGATGTAGACCGGCACCAGCACGCTGGTCGCGATCAGTGCGATCTTCATGGCCTCGCCGATGCCGAGCCAGAGAATGGCGAGCGGGATCAGCGCCAACGTGGGAATGGCGCGCTTGATCTGCACGAGGCCGTCGATCGAGGCCTCGCCGATGCGGGAGAGCCCGGCGGCGAGCGCCAGTGCCAGCCCCAGCGCGACGCCGATGCCGAGCCCGAGATAGGCGCGCAGCGCCGAAGCGAGGAAGTGATCGGCGAGCGTGCCGCCCACCAGCAGATCGTAGCCGGTGACGATGGCGGTCGAAGGAGCCGCGAGAAATCTCGGCGAGAGCCAGCCGACAGCTGACGCCAGCTCCCATATCGCGACCAGCGCGAGCGGACCGAAGAGAATGGCACCCGGTGGCAGTTTT
>JAEXUU010000820.1 GCA_023452965.1 Pseudomonadota bacterium
TTCAGCCATGCCGCATTGCCTCGGCTTCCAATCGAGGCAATGCGGCATGGGCACGCGAAATTGTGGCGGGAATGTGCAGCCGATTGATCCCGGAGCCCCGCTGCTCTAAGGTTAATCATTCCTTAACCTGGATTTTCAACCCGCCATGGCCGACCTGCTCCGGCTCGCGTCCCGTACTCGCTCCGAGCTCCTGCAGGCCAGCCCCTGGGCGTGGCCGCATGAAGCCGCGCTCACCTCGGCCGAGGGACCGCCGCAGCACGGCTCGGACGAGCTTCGCGCGATCCACGCGGCGCGGCGCGAGGCGACCTTGCGCCGCCTTGGAGCCGGGGGCGCGGCCTGGAACGCCTGGGCGGCGACCATGACGAGCCTGCGTCGCAAGGCGGGCGACGATCCGGCCCTGGCCCGGCTCTGGCAGCTGCTCGCCGGTGTCGAGCTGGTCGACGAGACCTTCGACGGTGAATTCGACGTCGCCGGCTTCCACTTCCCGGGTGCGGCACGCTTCGCCGGCTCCGCCTTTGGCAGCGATGCCTGGTTCACCGATGCGAGGTTCTCCGGGCCCGTCGATTTCCGCGACGCGACTTTCGGGCGCGATGCCTTCTTCGAGCGTGCGCGGTTCGCGACGGGGGCCGATTTCGGCGGGGTGCATTTCAAGCGCAGCGCGGAGTTTCGCGAACTCTCCTGCGCCGGGACGCTCGGCTTCGTCGAGGCCGAGTTCTCCGGCAGTGTCTGGTTCCGCAGCTCGTTCTTCGAGGGGCCGGTGCGCTTCCGCGGCGCGCGGTTCGGCTGGGAGGCGGGGCTGGGCGATTGCCGCTATCGCGGTCCGGCGGATTTCGCCGAAGTCGACTTTGCCGACAATGCCGGCTTCGAGAACGCGATCTTCGAGCAGAGCGCGACCTTCGCAGATACCCGCTTCTGCCAGGCGGCCTGGTTCAGCGGGGTGCAGTTCCGCGGCGAGGCGGTGTTCGACCGCACCCGCTTCCTCGGCCGCCGGCATTTCGACGGCATCGCTGTGTCAGTGCCCCAGACCCCGGTGGCGACGCAGGCTGCGGTCCTCGAAAGGCTGCGCGCGGCCTTTTCAGGCTGAGCAGGCGCTGCCGGTCAGACCGGCAGCGTATCGTCCTTGGCGATGGTCTGCTGCAAGGCGGGCCGTGTCAGCATCCGCTCCATATAGGCCTCGAAGACGGGCAGGCGCGGCAGGGCGCCGATGATGTTCATGCCGAAATGGATGCCGCTGCCGAGCTGGGTGTCGGCGGCGGTGAAGCGCTCGCCGGCGGCATAGGGGTGGGCGGTCAGCCGCTTCTCGAGATTGGCGACGGTGTCGGCGTGCGAGCCGAAGGAGAAGCCGCGCGCCTCATAGGCGAAGTTGTGCACCTTGGCGGCGATGATCGGGTCGAGCACCGCGTCGGTGTAGACCAGCGCGGTCAGGAAGGCGGCGCGGTCGGCATCGCCGATCGCGGGGGCGAGCCCGGCCTCGGGAAACCGCTCGGTGAGATAGAGGCAGATCGCGGCGCGCTCGGTGACGACCGTGCCGTCATGGACGATCGCCGGCACTTTCTTGTGCGGCTGGATGCTGCGGTAGCTTTCCGGCGCGCCATCCTTCGCGCGGATGTCGACCAGTTTCATCTCATAGGGCTGGCCGAGTTCCTCGAGCAGCCAGAGGATGGAGAAGGAGCGCGACTGCGGCGAATGATAGAAGGTCAGCATGGCGATGTCCCTTTCGGCGTTTCCTCAAGCCATGGACGCGCTGATAGGGGTGCCATGTGTCAGTAGGTGTCAGGATTGACCGAGCCCGCCAAAGCGTCGGAACCGAAACGCGAGTGGGCAGGGATTGCTCCCTTCGGCATCGGCTGAGGAGGCTATTTCCTGCGCGCCACGATGAAGGGACGGCTGTCCTTCCCCTTGCTCGCATGGCGTTCCACGCTCAGCACTTCGAAGCCTGCGGCCGTGATGCGAGCGCTGAGGTCCTCCGCACTGAAGACGCCGGCATAGGGCGCCTGTCCGATCATCTGCATGACGGGCAGGACAAGTCGGATCAGCGGGTTCATGTCGCCAAGGCAGGGAGTCTTGGAGACGAACAGCCCGCCCGGCGCGAGCAGTGCATGGATGCTGCGCAGCGCGCCACCGAGGTCACGGACCAGATGGAGGTAATTGAAGGCAAGGACGGCATCGAAGCGAGCGCCCTCGGATGCAACGGCCTCCGCCGTCGCTGCGCGGAAGGCGAGACCGGGAACCGGGCCGGCGGTGCGCTTCTCGTCGGCGATCGCGATCATCCCGGCGGATATGTCCGTCGCGAGGTAGGATCCGACACCGTCGGCCAGTCGCAGCGCCGTCGTTCCCGTTCCGCAACCGAGCTCCAGTACCGTGTTGCCGGGCTTCAACAGGGCGCGAACCCGCTCCAGCGTGCGCTCGTATCCGGCCTGATCCGAAATGCGCGACCTCGCATAGCGTCTTGAAGATCGGTCCCAGAAGCGGGCATCGCTCGCCGTGCTCATGCGTCTCTCCCTCGCGATGCGCGGCTTAGCACAGCTGCCGCTAAAGGCTCATGGTTTCCGACTGCGCTATCCCGTCGTCGCACGCTGCCGTCGGCGCTTGGGGGGAGCCAGGGTTGACCCGGCTTTCCCAAGTCCGGTTAAATCGCGGCGGGGGGCGTTGCAGGGATGATCATGCTGCGCGCCATTGTCTTGACTGCCGCCGCTCTCGCTTTCGCTACGCCTGCGTCGGCCTATTCCAACCCGATCAGCCGCGGGCTAGCGGACTTCCTCAACATCTTCAGCGAGCAGCCGGTGCCGCGCCAGGTCGTCCCCTGGAACGGCAAGCAGGCGCCCGGCACGGTCGTGGTCTCGACCAGCCAGAGCCGGCTCTACTACGTGCTCGGCCGGGGGCAAGCGATCCGCTATGGGGTCGGTGTCGGCCGGCAGGGTTTCAGCTGGTCGGGCACGAAGACCGTTTCGCGCAAGCGCGAATGGCCGGACTGGCGTCCGCCCGCGGCGATGCTGAAGCGCCGGCCCGACCTGCCGCGCTACATGGCGGGCGGGATGGAGAACCCGCTTGGCGCGCGGGCGATCTATCTGGGATCGAGCCTCTACCGGATCCACGGCTCGAACGAGCCTGACACGATCGGAGCTGCGGTCTCCTCGGGCTGCATCCGGATGACCAATCGCGACGTGATGGACCTCTATGATCGCGTCAGGCCTGGGACCAAGGTCATCGTACAGCGCTAGAGCATCTTCGAGCGAAGCGGGTACCGGCTCGCGTGAAGAAAATGCTCTAGCCGTCGCTATGGCCGCGCCTGATGCGGCGGACCATGCTCCAGACTCCGAAGAGCGCGAAGGGGACGAAGAGCGCGGTGGCGATGCCGACATCGACCGGCAGATAGCCGGCATCCTTGGCGCCCTTGGCGAGGTAGCCGAACAGGCTGACGACGTAATAGCCGATGGCGGCGACGGAGAGTCCCTCGACCGTTTGCTGCAGGAGCAGCTGCATGCGGGCGCGCTCGTTCATCGCTGCCAGCAGGTCGCGGTTCTGCTGCTCGAGCGCGACGTCGACGCGGGTGCGCAGCAGGTTGGCGGCGCGGGCGAGCTTGCGCGACAGATCGGCCTGGCGCTCCTGCAGCATCTGGCAGGTGCGCATCGCCGGCGCCATGCGCCGGGAGAGGAAGGCGGCGATGGTCGGCCAGCCGCCATAGGCGACCTCGTCGATCGCCGTCAGGCGCTGGTGGACGATGTTGTCATAGGCGCGGCTGGCGCCGAAGCGGTAGTTCGACGAGGCGGCCTCCGACTCCATCGGCGCGGCGAGCGCTGTCATCTCGTCGAGCAGGGCATTGTCGGCCGCGAGGCCGTCGGTCTGCGTCATCGTGCCGGCGATGCGCACCAGGGCCTCCTCCGTCGCGCGCACGGAAGGGGCGAGGCGCTGCGCCTCGGGCAGGCCGAGCAAAGCCAGGACCCGGTAGGTCTCGATCTCGAGCAGGCGCTGCGCCAGCGCGCCCGCGCGTGAGGGCGTCAGCGCCCGGTCGAGCACGAGGATGCGCACGAACCCGTCCGGGCAGGGCCGGAAATCGGGCGCGGCGAGCCCGGCCTCGCCATCGACGAGCGAGGCGGCGAGGCTCGCCGGGTCGAAGATCTCTTCGAGCGGCGGAGCTGCTCGCTGCGGCAGGAGATGCAGGTCGACCGCGACGAGATGCGGCCCCGGCTGCGGCAGCTCCAGCATGTGATGCGGCAGCGCGTTGCTGCCCGGCGTGAAGGGCGTGCTGCCATTGCCCGGCAGCTCCCAGCTATAGGTGGTGAACTCGCTGTGCTGCTCCCAGCGCAGGCCGATCTCGCCGAGCCGGGCGCGGTGATGCTTGGTGCCGTCGGCCGGACCGGCGACGCCGCGCCCCTCGCAGAAGCGGGCAAGTGCCTCGCGATCGGTATTCGCCTGCGCCTGATCGGTCATGAAGGCGAAGTGCAGCAGGCGCCGAGGCGTCTCCAGCGGCGCGAAGGGGCGGGCATGGATCTCGGCGAGGATGGCGCCGCGCGAGGGATGCGCGCTCAGCGTCGGGGCCGGCCTTGCGTCGGTGCGATCCATGCGATGTGCCCCCGCAGCGGCGGCTCTGCGGCCGAACTCCGCTTCCGTGGTCGAGCTTGCCGCAAAGCCCCGGGGACGAAAAGATCGCCATGGCGTCGCATGCCCGGCCGGGCTGGCTCCGGCCATGGCTGCGCGGTATCGTCCTGCAGCCAGCTGGGGACGTCCGCCATGACCTCGCGAATCTGGCCTTCGGGCATGCGCACGCGCTGCTGCTGACGCGATCCGGCGGCGACCGGAATAGGTTCGCAGCCACCATCTTCGCTCATCCATCAGGAGCGCCCGTGCCCCTGCCAAACCGCATCCGCCCCGATGGTTCGCTGTTCGCCGATCCGGCGCGCGGCACGCTGTTCGGCAATCGCGGCGGCAAGTTCCACGATCAGGCGACGCAGGCGCTGCCGCAGCGCCTCTATGCGACCAGGCAGTGGATCTGCTGCGTGCTCTCCTTCAAGGGCCGGCAGCGCGAGGTCTGGGGCCGCTACTACACCGAGCTGTTCTTCTGCGACGAGGTCACCGCCCTGGCGGCCGGGCACCGGCCCTGCATGGAATGCCGGCGCAAGGATGCGCTCGCCTATCGCGACGCCCTGGTCGCCGGGCTCGGCCTGAAGGAGCTGCCGCTCTTTCCCGAGATCGACGAGCGGCTCGACGGTGAAAGGCGCGACGGCCGGGAGAAGCGCCTGCACGAGCTGCAGGCCGAGGGGCTTCCGGACGGGGCGATGCTCGCCACGGCCGAGGGCGAGTTCCTCGCCTTGCGCGGCTCGAAGGCGCTGCTCTGGTCGCCGGGAGGTTATCTCGCGGCGCGGCCGCGGCCGGCTGGGCCGGTCGCCGTCCTGACGCCGCCTGCGTCGCTGGCGGCGCTTGTGAACGGCTATCAACCTCTCTGGCACCCAAGCGCCGCCAAACTGGCCTGAAACGCGGTTTCCCTCCCTTGTCATTCGCCTCCGTTGCCGCAACGTCGCGCCCGTGGATCGCCGACAGCGAAGGCGCGTGCTCGGTCGATCCGGGGGAGGAGATATCCATGTTGCGCAAGACCGTCTGGGCGCTCGCATTCCTGCTCGCCGGCTTCGGCGGGGGGCCGGCCATGGCCGGGGCGCTCTCGATCACCGATGCCGATCCGGTGGCGGTCGTGACCATTCCCGATGCCTGGACGAGCAGCAAGATCGCCCGCGGGGTCGAGATCAAGACGCCGGACGACGAGATCTATCTCTGGTTCGAGCTGGTCGCGCCGGGCGAGATCGACACGGTCCAGAAGGAGCACAACGGCTATTTCGACAAGGAGGGCGTCAGCATCACCGGCGCCTCCGAGACGATGAAGCAGGAGGTCAACGGCAAGGCTTGGTCCTTCACCGAGCTCAAGGCCAAGAGCAAGGATGGCGACTCGATCATCCGCTACGTCGCGATCAATCCGAACGTGCCGAGCGGCAAGATCATCATGATGACCTATTGGGCCTCGCTCGACGGCCACAAGGAGCACGACGCGGCGATGAAGAAGCTGATCGACAGCCTCGCCTTCAAATAGGCGTCGGGCCGTAAGCGCGCGCACCTCAGCTTCCGCGCGGCCCGCCGTTCCTGAGCGGCCGGGAACCTTCAGGGGGCCTGCGACGTTGTCCCGCCATCATCACCGATGGCAATCAAGGGGGCAAATCATGCGCTCGATCGCATTGTGGCTGCTTGGGATTCCGATCCCGATCATCATCCTGATCTGGCTCTTCGTCCGCTGACCTTGGTCCGCTGACAGGAACTGACAGAATAAATTGCTATGGCCGGGCGCGTCCCGGCCATATTCTTTTGCAGGAAGAGTCGCGCAGGCTGGGCGGAGCTGCGTGACATCGCCTCCACCGATTGTCCTGTCTCTCCAACAGCGTTCCGCCATGCAGCCGATCATCCAGATTTCCGACCTCTCGAAGACCTATGCCTCGGGCTTCCAGGCCCTGAAGAGCGTCACGCTCGATATCAGGCGCGGCGAGATCTTCGCCCTGCTCGGGCCGAACGGCGCCTGCAAGACGACGCTGATCAGCATCGTCTGCGGCATCGTCAATCCGAGCACCGGCACGGTCCTCGCCGCCGGTCACGACATCATCGCCGATTACCGCGCCGCGCGCAGCCGCATCGGCCTCGTGCCGCAGGAGCTGACCACCGACGCTTTCGAGACGGTCTGGGCGACGGTCTCCTTCAGCCGTGGCCTGTTCGGCAAGCCGAAGAACCCTGAAATCGTCGAGCAGGTGCTGCGCGACCTCTCGCTCTGGGACAAGCGCGACAACAAGATCATGACGCTGTCCGGCGGCATGAAGCGGCGCGTGCTGATCGCCAAGGCGCTGGCGCACGAGCCGCAGATCCTGTTCCTCGACGAGCCGACGGCGGGTGTCGACGTCGAACTGCGCCAGGACATGTGGAAGCTGGTGCGGCGCCTGCGCGACAGCGGCGTCACCATCATCCTGACCACGCACTACATCGAGGAGGCCGAGGAGATGGCCGACCGGGTCGGCGTGATCAGCAAGGGCGAGATCATCCTGGTCGAGGACAAGGCGGAGTTGATGCGCAAGCTCGGCCAGAAGCAGCTCACCCTGCATCTGCAGGCGCCGCTTGCCGCGGTACCGGAGGCGCTCGCGGGCCATGGGCTGACCTTGCGCGCCGATGGTACGGAGCTGGTCTACAGCTACGACACCAAGGCCGAGCGCACCGGGATCACGGCCCTGCTCAGCGATCTCGGTGCGGCCGGCATCCGCTTCAACGACCTGCAGACCAGCCAGTCCTCGCTCGAGGACATCTTCGTCGGCCTTCTGAGGGCGAACGCATGAGCGCCGCGACCATGAACCTGCACGCGATCAAGGCGATCTACCTGTTCGAGATGGCGCGGACCTGGCGCACGCCCCTGCAGAGCATCCTCTCGCCGGTGATCTCGACCTCGCTCTACTTCGTCGTCTTCGGCGCGGCGATCGGCTCGCGCATGCAGGCGATCGACGGTGTGCCC
>JAEXUU010000455.1 GCA_023452965.1 Pseudomonadota bacterium
CATCGAGAGTGCGCTCCATCAGCATGACCTCGCGCGGTTCACGACGCTGATTGTGATCGCCGGAAGAGCCGAACATGCCGGGACGAGCGATGAAGATCGCCGGGACGCCCGCCCGCTCGGACCAGCGCGCCATGTCGCGCTCGATGAGCTTCGGCGACCGCCGTTCGTAGCCTGATCCGACGAAGCGGGCGCCCTCCTTCGTCTTCAGCAGCACGTCGCCGCTGAAATAGACCAGGACTGTCGGGTTGTCCGCCGCACTGAGGCCCTGCGCATAACTGCGCAGACAATCGCCCTTGCCGCCGAACTCGACCCAAAAGCCTCCGGGAACGCCGGCGCAATGCGCGGATGAACTGAATGATCCATGCAGCGCCTCATAGGACTCGAAGCGCTGGCTCGCGCTCGGAACCGCGAGTTCCTTTGGTGCGACCGGAGCAGCCGAGGGCAATTCCAGCCTTTCAGCGAAAGCGCTCGGCGCGGCAACCGTTGCAACGGCGACGATCAACCAGCGAAGCAGCTGTTTCATGGCTCAACTTCAGATCAGCGTTGAAAATGCGAACCGACGACAACCAACTGCGCTTTCGCTAATCGCTCAGCCGACCTTCGGTTGTCACTGATCCAGATTATCGATCAAAAGTTGCCAATGCATTCGCGCCATACTCCCGCACGAAAATCCACCTGCTTCAACGCAAGAGACCATTCCGCATGATCCGCAATCACCGCTCGAAGCGTGTATTGCGGACGGGAACAACCCCGTCGAAGGACATTTGCACCGCCGTTCCGGAGCGCGCATCGACGGCGTGGATATGCAGATGCGGCTCCGTGCTGTTGCCGGAGTTGCCAGCCTGGCCGATCGGCGCGCCGGCGTCGACCTGCTGGCCAACTTCGACGACGACGCTGCCCTTGCGCAGATGCGCGAGCTCGACCTGCAGCCCGTCGCAAGCGAGGACGACATGATTGCCGGCGGGGTTGCCGCGATCGGCGGTCGGCGGCGGCAAGTCGGGCAGGCTGTCGACCGCCGCGGTCACCGCTCCGCTGCAAGGGCTGACAACAACCTTGCCGAAGACCGCATAGCGGGCGGGATCGCCCGACAACAGATCCGGAGCCCGGAAGCCGGCCGCATCGACCGCCGTGATGTCGAGCGCATGGCGCTGCGCGGGATGATGGCTGTGATGGTTGAGGATGCCGACGCCGCCGCCATGCGCGACGACGAACGAGCCCCCCTTGAGCGGAAACAGGAACGGCCGCGGGTCTTGCCGCGCCATGCCCCAGGCAGTGACGTAGACCAGCGCTCCGCCGATGAGCACGGGCGAAGCCAGCATCGGGCCGTGGCCATGCCAGAAGGATGCTTCGCCGGGGGCGCGCCACGGACGCTGTAGATGCCGGACGCCTGACACGACCGCCGCGACGAGAACCAGACAAGCCAAAGCGGCGCGCGTCCACATGCCGGCGATGTCCCATCGTCCGAGCAGCAGGATCAGCCATACAAGCCCCGCCGTTTCGGCCGCGACGATCAGCCAGGCAAGGCGGGTCGGCAGATCCAGGCGCCATAGTCGCCACGCGAAGGTGAGCGGAATGGCGATGCTGATGAACACGAACAGGCCGACGGCATAGATCATCGCGCTGATCTATGCCGCTCGGCGGGTTTGGCTAGAGCAGCAGACTTGCCATAAGTGTTCCCCACAAAGGAAATTCGTTCGCCTTTACGAACGAGAGCAGAGCTGATATTCCCTTTGTCCGTTATAACGAACGGAACGGACGACAGGTCATGACCATCGAAGCGGCGAGCACGGCAGGCCTGCATCCCGAGACCCGGCTGGTCCATGCCGGCACGCTGCGCTCGCAGTTCGGCGAGACCTCCGAAGCGCTGTTCCTGACCCAGGGCCATGTCTATGACAGCGCCGAACAGTGCGAGGCGCGCTTCCTCAACAAGGATCCCGGCTTCCAGTACGGGCGTTTCTCGAACCCGACCGTCTCCATGCTGGAACAGCGCATGGCCGCCTTCGAGGGCGCGGAATCCTGCCGCGCGACCGCGACGGGCATGGCGGCAGTCACAGCCGCGCTGATGAGCCAGGTCAGGGCCGGCGACCATGTCGTCGCGGCGCGCGCGCTGTTCGGCTCCTGTCGCTACATCATCGAAGACCTGCTGCCGCGCTACGGCGTAGCGTCGACCTTGGTCGACGGCACCGATCTCGCCGCCTGGCGCGCCGCCGTCCAGCCTAACACCAAGGCCTTCTTCCTTGAGAGCCCGGCCAATCCGACGCTGGAGGTGATCGACATCGCCGCCGTCGCCGGGCTGGCGAAAGCCGTCGGCGCGAAGCTCGTGGTCGACAACGTCTTCGCGACGCCGCTCTTCCAGCGCCCGCTCGTACTCGGTGCCGATCTCGTCGTCTATTCCGCGACCAAGCACATCGACGGCCAGGGCCGCTGTCTCGGCGGGCTCGTTCTCGGCTCGAAAGAGCTGATCGAAGGCGAGATCCAGATCTTCCTGCGCCAGACCGGCCCTGCCCTGTCGCCCTTCAACGCCTGGGTGATGCTGAAGGCGCTGGAGACGCTGCCTTTGCGCATCCGCCAGCAGGCGCAGAACGCGACGGCGGTCGCCAAATGGCTGAAGGGCCGCAAGGAATTGCCGCATGTCGCCTTCAACGGCGATCCCGAGCATCCGCAGGCAAAGATCATCGCCAAGCAGATGAGCGGCCCCTCGACGCTGATCGCCTTCGAGGTTGCCGGCGGCAAGGATGCGGCCTTCCGCTTCCTCAACAAGCTCAGGCTGATCCGCATCTCCAACAATCTCGGTGACGCCAAGAGCCTGATCGTCCATCCGGCGACGACGACGCATCAGCGCTTCACGCCGGAGGTCCGCGCCAGCATGGGCGTCAGCGATGGGCTGATCCGCCTCTCGATCGGGCTCGAGCATGCCGACGACCTGATCGCCGATCTCCAGCAGGCACTGGGCGGCTGAGCTCCGGCCAGACGCCATCATTCCGGCCGGAGCGAAGGGGAATGACGGAGCTGCACCTCGCTGCGGCCCATCCTGAATGACGCTCGCCACGGGCAAGAATTGAACCGGGCAGGCAGATCCGCGTTGAACCTCGACAGCAACCGAGGTTCACATGTTCCGACACATCGCCTGCGCGACCGCGCTGCTCGTTTCTCTCGCCGCCCCTGCCCTGGCGCAGAACGCCTCGCCGGCCTCGCCCGCACCCGTCGAAAAGCCCGCCTCGCCGGAGCTCGCCGCCTGCAAATCGACGGCGATGGTGGCGATCACCGCGCGCGAGCCCGAGATCAAGGACATCGTGATCGACGAGGATGGGCTGACGATCGCGACCTCGGAAACCAAGGTCGAGGATACGCGGATCACGCGCATCATCATGGGCGAGGCCTATCTGAAGACCGATCGTTCCGACAAGCCGCGCCGCTTCCTCTGCCTGCTCGGCGAGAAGGGCAAGGTGCTGCTGACCTTCTTCACCCAGAACTGAGGCGGTTCAGGGCTCGTCGACGACGCGCGTCCCCGGCCGGTCGCGTCCGTCAGCGAGTTCCTCATGCCATTGGCCATCGGCGTCCTGGTAAACGATGCCGTCGGTCGCTCCCGGACGCTTCTGGCGCGCCGCTGCCTTCTCGGCGGCCTTCCGCGCCGCATCATGCGTGCGGTACGTCTCGGACAGCGCCCCGCCTACCTTGTAGGCCCAGCCACCATCGTGCTGGACGACCTCGTACTTGACGATGACCATGAGCATTCTCCATCGCTCACAGGTCGAACCGCCGCGGGCGCGCCGGGTTCCACCATGAGCGAGGATAACGCCGTCAGGCCGACCGAGGGAAGGGCCGCGCCCCGCCCCTAGCCTTATTCGCCATTGCCGGTGTCGGCGGCACGCAGCCCGTCCAGCACCGGCATCGAGGTGATGTTGTAGCCGGCGTCGACGTGATGGATGTCGCCGGTGACGCCGCCCGAAAGATCGGAGAGATAGTACAGCGCAGCCCCGCCGATATCGTCGAGGGTCACCGATTTGCGCAGGGGCGAATTGGCGCGCTGCCAGGAATACATGGCGCGGGCATCAGAGATGCCGGCCCCGGCGAGCGTGCGAACCGGTCCGGGCGAGAGCGCGTTGACGCGGATGCCGCGCGGGCCGTAATCGGCCGCGAGATAGCGCATGCTGGCCTCCAGCGCCGCCTTGGCAACGCCCATGACGTTGTAGTTCGGCATCACCCGGGTCGAGCCGCCATAGGTC
>JAEXUU010000843.1 GCA_023452965.1 Pseudomonadota bacterium
TGCTGGCGCTGATCGCCCTCGTGCTCTTCGGCGGCACGGCGATCGAGGGTTTTGCGCGCGTCATGCTGTTCGGCGTCAGCGGCTGTACCTATTCGGCGATGTTCATCTCGACGCCGGTTCTGCTCTATCTCGACGTCCGCGCCGGCAGGCTCGACCAGGGCGAGGACGCCGCCGAGGCCAAGGCCCGCGTCTGAGCGGGTCTTTTTGGCCGGACCGGACAATGGCGCGCTTCGACGGCTTCGTGCCCGGCAGGCACCTGATCGACGCCTTTGGCGACGGCGGCTTCCGCTTCGCCGAGATGAGCCATCGCGGCTCGATCTTGGCGACGCCCGGCGGGGTTAGGATCTGGCCGGTGACCCGCTTCGCCGAACTGACGCTGGAGAGCCTCAAGCCCGTCTTCGACGAGGCGGAGGCGATCGACTTCCTGATCCTCGGCATCGGCAACGAGATCGCCTTCCTGCCGACGAGCCTGCGCGATCCGCTGCGCGAGGTCGGGATCACCGTCGAGGCGATGGCGACGCCGGCGGCGGCGCGGACCTACAATGTCCTCGTCGGCGAGGAGCGGCGGGTCGCTGCGGCCCTGATCGCGGTGGAGTGATCACGTCATGCTCGGGCTCGATCCGAGTAGCTCAGGTCGGATGCGCTGTGGTCCGTGCCTTTTCGTCCTGAGATTCTCGGGTCTGCGCTGCGCTTTCCCCGAGAATGACGGGTATCGATCAAATCCCATCGGCCATGCCCGGTCCGCGTAGCCAATCGGGAATGGCGAGCCTAGACTGCCGGCGACTTCTGATCGCGTCACAGCGATCGCGGGAGGGTGCATGACAACCGAAACCGAGCATCGCGCCGGCACCGCACCGGCCCCGCTGTCGCAGGCCTATGCGCATTGCGCCGCGCTGCTGCGGGAGGCCGATCCCGACCGCTACGTCGCCTCGCTCTACGCGCCGGAGGCGCTGCGGCCGGGCCTGCATGCGCTCTATGCCTTCAGTCACGAAATCGCGCGCGTCCGCGAGCAGGTTAGCGAGCCATTGCCGGGCGAGGTGCGGCTGCAATGGTGGCGCGACGTTCTCGAAAGCGGCGAGGCCGGCGGCAGCTCGGCGCACCCGGTGGCGCAGGCGCTGCTGGACACGGTACGCCGCTTCCGCCTGCCGGTCGCGCCGTTGTCCGGACTGATCGAGGCGCGCGTCTTCGATCTTTATGACGATCCGATGCCCTCGCTCTCGGATCTCGAGGGCTATGCCGGCGAGACATCGAGCGCGCTGATCCGGCTTGCCTGTCTCGTGCTGGCGCAGGGGCGCGATCCCGGCGGGGCGACCGCTGCCGGCCATGCCGGAGTCGCCTATGCGCTGACCGGGCTGATGCGTGCCTTCCCCTGGCATGCGGCGCGGGGGCAGGTCTATCTGCCTGCCGACATTCTCGCCCGCAACGGCGTCACCCGCGAGGACATCGTGCGCGGCCGCGGCGGCCCCGGCGTCGATTATTCGCTGAAGGAATTGCGGGCGCTGGCGCGGATCCACCTGCGCAAGATGAACGATCTGCGCGCCACGGGCCCGGCCGCGATCATGCCGGCCTTCCTCCCGGTGGCGGTGGTCGAGCCCTATCTGAAGGCGATGGAGCGGCGCGGCTACGATCCCTACCGGACCATCGTCACGCTCTCGCCGCTGCGCCGGCAATGGGCGCTCTGGCGCGCGTCTCGCGCGCGCTGAGGCGAAACTCTAGACTCTAGAAGGCGGTATTCGCAGGAGGCAGTCACCGGCGCGCCTGCGACGCGCCGGTGTGTGTCATGTGGGCGCTTACTCGTGCACCGACCGATTCTGGATGACCAGGATCGCGAAGATCGCCAGCGCGCAACAGGCCATCAGATAGGCGGCGACATAGGTCGGCCGGCCATCGGCGGCGCCGACCAGAGCCTGTGCGATCAGCGGCGTCGGCCCGGCGCCCCGCACGCCATTGAGCTCGCGCGCCATGGCGAGGCCCGAGAAGCGATAGCGCGTCGGGAACAGGTTGGTGAGGAACGCCCCCTGCGCGCCGGCCATGGCGCCGAAGCCGATGCCGTAGCCGAGGCTGATGCCGAGCGTCGACCAGAACAGGCTGCCAGTGTCGAACATCCAGAACAGCGGATAGGCGAGGAGCAGCACGAACAGCGCGCCGCCCATATAGACCTTCGCGCTGCCGATCCTGTCGGCCAGCGTGCCCATGAAGGGCACGCCGGCAATGCCGAAGAGCGAGCCGATGGTGACGGCGATCAAGCCGTCGGTGCGCGCCATGCCGACCGTGTTGGTCATGTAGCTCAGCGAGAAGGCGCTGAGGATGTAGGCATTGGCGTTGTGGCCGGTCACCGAGAGGAAGCCGAAAAGCACCTCCTTCGGGCTCTTGCGGAAGAGCTCGCCGAGCGGGACCTGCTGCTCGTGCTTCTTGGCCTCGGCGCGGGCCATGGCCTCGACATATTCCGGGGTCTCGTCGAGATGCTTGCGGATGTAGATGGCGACGAGAAAGAGCACGCCGGAGAGCAGGAACGGCACGCGCCAGGCCCAGCCGAGCAGCACCTCTTCCGGCAGATAGGAAATCACCAGGAAGGAGAGCGTCGCCAGCATGATGCCGACCAGCGTCGCGGCGTTGGGCAGGCCGGTATAGAAGGCGCGCCGATTGGCCGGGGCGTATTCGGCGACGAGGACGATCGCGCCCGCGAGCTCCGCGCCGGCGCCGAAGCCCTGGACCAGGCGCAACAGCACGAGCAGGACCGGCGCTGCGATGCCGATGCTCTGATAGGTCGGCAGCAGGCCCATCGCGACGGTGGCGAGGCCCATCAGCAGGATGGTCAGGATCAGCGCCGGCTTGCGGCCGAACTTGTCGCCGATATGCGAGATCACGATGCCGCCGATCGGCCGGGCGAAATAGCCCACCGCGAAGGTCGCAAAGGCGGCGAGCAGGCCGGTGGCTGGCGACAGGTTGGGGAAGAACAGCTTGTTGATGATCAGCCCGGAGGCAGCGCCGTAAAGCGCGTAGTCATACCATTCGATGACCGTGCCGACCGTCGCGGCGGTCACGGCCTTGCGGATGTTCGCGGCACTGGCCTGCGGCCGCGCGCTATGCGTATCAGTCATAATTTAGAGCGTCTCCAGTCCTTGGACTTGCACTTGATGCAGGACTGTTAGAGGCCCGGAGTGCGCGCGGCCACGACCTCAGGGCCTGCCTGCCATGCATCGGGCGAGCGCGTCAGAGGCGCTCGCGACGCCGACGGCGCATGCGCGGGGCGAGCGTCAGATGGGCTCTCGGAAGCGATTATATATCAAAGGCTTGCGAGCGCCGCTTGCGGACGAGATTCAGCTTACGGAAGGGCATCGGCAGCGCCGCCACGCAGGGCGGCGCCGTTCACATTCGTGTGGATGCCGCCGCTGCTACTCGGCTGCCTGGGCTTGCGTGCCGGAAATCCAGCCGTCGAGTTCGACTTTCGCCCGTGCGGTCAGCGCCTGCTTGCGGGCGACGCTCTTGGCCGGGCCCTTCAGGCGCTTGCCGTCCGGCCCATGCGTGGCCTGGCCCTCGATATGCGGGAACAGGCCGAAATTGATGTTCATCGGCTGGAAGGAGCGCGGCCCCTCGTCGATGGTGACGATATGGCCGCCGGTGATGTGGTTGACCAGCGCCCCCAGAGCCGTCGTCGCCGGCGGCAGTTCGAGCTCCCGGCCGAGGCGCTCGGCTGCGGCGAGGCGCCCGGTGAGCAGGCCGATCGCGGCGCTCTCGACATAGCCTTCGCAGCCGGTGATCTGCCCGGCGAAGCGCAGGCGCGGATCGGACTTCAGGCGCAAGGTCGGGTCGAGCAGCTTCGGCGAGTTCAGATAGGTGTTGCGGTGGATGCCGCCGAGCCGCGCGAACTCGGCGTTCTGCAGGCCGGGGATCATCCGGAAGATCGCGGCCTGCTCGCCATATTTCAGCTTGGTCTGGAAGCCGGTCATGTTGAACAGCGTGCCGAGCGCATTGTCCTGGCGGAGCTGGACGACGGCATAGGCCTTGACCGTCGGGTTGTGCTTGTTGGTCAGGCCGACGGGCTTCATCGGCCCCCAGCGCAGCGTCTCGCGGCCGCGCTCGGCCATGACCTCGATCGGCAGGCAGCCGTCGAAATAGGGCGTGCCCTCCCATTCCTTGAATTCGGTCTTCTCGGCGGCGAGCAGCGCGTCGATGAAGGCCTCGTACTGGTCGCGGTCGAGCGGGCAGTTGATGTAGTCGGCGCCGGTGCCGCCGGGGCCGGCCTTGTCGTAGCGCGACTGGAACCAGGCCTGATCCATATCCACCGAATCGAAATGGACGATCGGCGCGATCGCGTCGAAGAAGGCGAGCGAATCCTCGGATGTCAGCGATTGCAGGCCCTGCGCCAGCGCGGGCGAGGTCAGCGGGCCGGTGGCGATGATGACGTTGTCCCATTCGGCCGGTGGGAGGCCTGCGATCTCGCCGCGATCGATGGTGACGAGCGGGTGGGCTTCCAGTGCTGCGGTGACGGCCTGCGAGAAGCCGTCACGGTCCACCGCGAGCGCGCCGCCGGCCGGGACCTGATGGGCGTCGCCCTTGGCCATGATCAGCGAATTCAGGCGGCGCATCTCCCAATGGAGCTGGCCGACCGCATTGCTGGAGGAATCGTCGGAGCGGAAGGAGTTCGAGCAG
>JAEXUU010000869.1 GCA_023452965.1 Pseudomonadota bacterium
GCCATGGCCAGGGTAGGAAAGTCGGCGGGCCGGCGTGGACGCCTCCGGGAGGGCGGCTCTCAGCCTCTGGTCGGCCGCCTCGAAAACCTCTTCCGCGGCGGCGACGGCCTCCTCCAGCGCCCTCTGGTCCGCAGCCCGTCCGCCGAAGAACACCTCGGCGCGGTCATGTTCGGCGTCATTGAGCGCCTTGCGGGCCTCGAGCGCCTCCGCGGCGAGATTTGGGATCGGAGGCGGCGACGATTGACGGCGCCGCCAGAAGGCGGCCCGCCGGTCGCCCTTAGTGGGCGGGGGCCCGTCGGCGATGCAGGCGGCCCCGAAGTCCGAGGCCAGGGATCCCATGGTGTAGTTTCCGAAATCGCCGGGCATCGAGAAGCGATCCTCCTCCTCATGGTAATAGCCGGCGACGGAGGAGACGATGGCCTGGGCGGTCTCCCTCAGGGTGCCGACCTCTGCGGCGGCGGGCCATTGCGTGATCGGTTCGGACGCGTAAGGCGGTCGCGCCAGCGCCAAGTCGATCCCCTCCTCAAGGACCCCTCTGACCGCCGCGAGTTCGATCAGGCCACGCGCGAAGTGGCGGATGAAAATGTGACGGTCGACCGGCTGGCGCGCGAACACCGAACGCCAAGCGGACCTGGCGGCGGCGCGAAGCGCCCCCGTATCGTTCGATGTCCACAAGGCCGAGGCGTAGGCAGCCGCCAAGACGCGCTCGCGCACATAGGCGTCGTCCACATCCGCGAAGGCCTCAATCAGGTCGGACGAAAGCGCAGGCAGGGTGCGGAAGATGCGAGCCAAGGCGTGAGAGGCGAGATCGCGCAAGGTCCGGTCAGACGAGGAGAGGAACCAGGTGATCGCCATCGCCACGAGGCGGACGCGCTGAGGGTCCGCCTTGTGAAGGTCGGCGCTCACGGCCCAGTCGATCAGGACCGGCGCAGGACCGTCCTCATCGTCGGTGACAAGCCCGTTGGCGAACATGGCGTCCCGCTCGGGCATTGGCATATCAGACAGCCGCCGATGCAGGTGGTCCGCATTCAGGGCGTGGCCCGGATGAGACGACACTTGCAGGAGCAGTTCCAGGACCGCAGATCGACTGGTCGGATCGGCCCAGAGGGTGTCGATCAGCGCCACCCCCGCCGCCCTCACTGCGGATGGCGTGCGCCACCTCAAGCTTTCGAAGAAGCTATCAACGTCCAGGTTCAGGGTCTCGCCGAGACCCGGCTCGAGGGCATGGAGTTCTTCGCCGAACCGTTCGGGAACCTGGAGCATCAGGGCAGCGATCACTCCGTGTTGTCCGGAGGAGTCGTCCGCGAGCAGATGGGCGAAGTCTCCTCCCGGTTTGAGCGCGGTGATCAGCGCTTCTGGCGTCTCTACGAAATCAAGGATGACGCCGGCGATGAAATGATCCGAGAAGCGCTGGAAGGTGAAGGCGACATGCTCCGGCTCTCCCGGGGGCATTCGGACCCGTCTCAGGACCCCCTCCGCCATGAGCCGTTGGATGAGCTCATCCAGCGGCCCCTCCGCGTGGTAGGCGGCCACATCCTGCTCGATCAGCGGTCTCGCAATGTGTGTCGGCAGGGATTCCGCCTGCTCCAGCATCAGCTTGTCCGCGAAACGTCGGATGGCCGCCCTCAAGCGCCCGTCGCCGACAGAGATGCGTCGATAGCCCCGCCGCACCAAACTGCGTTCGATCCCGTCCAGCCAGAAATCGAATAGCCTGCTGACGCCGTCGAGGCCTTGGGGGAAGGCCTTCAACCCTTCGGCTTCCAGGCGCTTCACACAGGTGGTCAGGAACAGTGGATTGGTGAACTCGGCGTCGAGAAAAGGCGCCGCAGGTCGATCAATGCCGTGTCGGTCCAGCTAGGCCTTGGCGGCGGTTGCGCCGTCTCCCTGGAAGCCTCGATGGGCGAGCCTCGGCCTCGAGAGGGACGCTGGGACGCAGTCAGCCTCGTAGACGTCCCTGCACGACACCACGAGCACAAGCTTGTCGAAAGCGGCAATCTCCGCAGCCAGCCCCGCAAGGCCCGAGGTCCAGACGGCGAAGTCGCGGGCTTCGTTGAGCGCGTCGATCACGATCAGGGCGGGACGATCGGCGGCCGAGGCCGCTGCCTGCATCGCGCCCAGGAAGGTGTTGAACGGCGTGGTCGATAGACTCAGGAGATTGAGGATCTGCGACCTCGGGTCCCCTGAAGTGAAGCTTTGGCCGAGCATCATTACGGCAGGCGCGCCGTCGCCGACGTGCCGTTCCACCATATGGGCGAGGGAATGCGACTTGCCGGCCCCGGCTTCGCCGACAAGCGTGAGACGATGCCGATGGAGGAGTTCTTTGGGCAGCGCGAGAGCTGTGTGGTGGAGCTCCCCCAAGGTGTCCTGATAGATATATCGGGCGTGTCGCCGGAGGGATGCGGCCTCCGTAGCTTCGCCATCAATTGCGTAGCCGGCGTCATCAAGGCTCTTCGCCCCCGGCAGGCCCAGCGTGGTCTTCAGCTGCGCAAGGTAGGGCGATAGGTCGAAAGAGGCCGCCTCGCCGAAGGGCAGTTCGGAAAAGGACGTCCGACAATCATTCAGGGCCTGGAGGAAGGCTTCGACCTCGGCGTCGCCGTCCGGCCTTACGATCAGGGGCGCGAGCTTTCGGGCGGCGGGATGGACGGCATCCAGAGCCGTCTTGTGAGCCTCGACAAGCTCCCTCCACCGGGGACCTCGTGCGATCACCTCGAGCGTGTGCTGAATGGATACGTCCACGTGGTCGTCGCTATGAAACCGCTCATCGAGATCGGCTTTCGCCGTCCTGAAACGCGCCTCGAACCAAGCGGCCGTCAGGACAGTTTCGTCGAACCAGTAGGATCTCAGGCCGGACTCCAGCGGCCCCGCACTTGTCAGCAAGTGGATCAGCGCCGTCTCGTCCATGAGATTGACGGTCACGCACCGTCCCAAGGCGTGGGCTGAGGCGACGGCCTCGGCGACGAACTCGTCCCATACCTGGCGTTGCGAACGAACTCCGGCGCGTCCCGGCAGATTGCGAGGAAGAGCCACCGTCCATTGGGTCATCGCCGGATATGAGGTCAACGCCGACTGGAAAGACGTCCGGAGTTGTCCTACTTCACGGCTTGTGAAGGGCTGTGTAAGGAATTTGCTTTGGTAGCCGTGTTGGGTGCCGTCAGCGAAATGGGCCAGAACCTCGACACCGCCGTCGGCGCCTGCGCCCTTGTGTTCCAGCCGGGTGCTTCCGGCCGGTGGCGACGCCGCCAAGAGCTGGCGCATGAACTCTTCAAAGCCGAGGCGCTGATCTCCGTGATGCGGGCGGATCCGTTGAAAGTCGATGCTTACGCCGCGGGGCAATGCAGATTGATCCAGAAGGCTTAACGATCGGGTCTTCTAGCCTGAGTCTGTGGATCGCTCGAACCGATGTTCACTCGGTTGTTGGTCGTCATGGTGTCGCCGAGAATGGCTCGGGCCAGAACGAGCCAGGCAGGGCGCTCGAGGAACACGAAGGAATCCCGGCTGCGACCCGAGCCACGGTGAAACCCGCTGCGCCCGCCCAAATGTGCTCCGAGCCAAAGCTCACCGAAATCGAACCCGCCCTAGGCCGGTCTAACTATTTGCTTTTTCTGCGATAACGCCGCGCAGCCGTGGGTGAAACCTAGAACTACTCTGCGCACATGCCGCTAGCTGACCGAAGCTCTGAGATGCGCCAGGAGCGGTCATCGACGCGCGCTCCGCAAGTCGACATTCCATCTCTGCTGCGCACCGACGCGGGGACGCTGATAGCCGTCCCCGTACGGAATCCGAATGATGCATGGCTGCCGTTGGCAGCCGACGCCGACACGGAAGCAAGCTTGTCCAAACTGCCGCCATGTCGCCCCTCTCACTGGGCGGGCGACTACCTGTGGTCAACCATTCAAAGTAGGACCTCAACATCCACCGGCTGCTCGATCTCGGCCATGGCAGCGACGATGGGCGTATAAAGGTCGATTTCCAAGGCAGGTGCGGACAACGTCACGACGAGGCTGTAGCGCGCTTCCTGTTCGCAGATGCGAACTTCGGTGTGAGCGTTCTTTTAGGCTTAGTGAAGAGGCTCGGAATCCGACTGGCTGTGATCTTAGGCGATTGATCGGAGGGACTCGATCAATCGCCTAAGATATCGAGCAGGGGATCTGGCGCGTCAGGCTCGGCGGGACCATCCCCCCCGTCAGCGATTGGGGGTTCAGCGCCAGGCTGCGCAGGCATCCATTCAGCGATGACGTCCTGCCAGTTCAATTCGCGCGGCGATTTCTGTGTCCAGACATCCCAGAAATCGGGGTCTTTCGACTGCGGCTGGTGCGCATCCGGCAGCTCATCGATCTCAACGAGGATCGGAATCGGCGTCGCCCACCCAAGAAGGATAGCTTGTCGAGAAGGCAGGCTCGGCAATTCCTTGAGAAGCCCCCCGACATTGTCGGGCACGAGCTTAGACACGAGGCCTTGGTCGGCGTCGTTGACGAGGCGATGCAGAAGAAACGTATTGCATTGAGCCAGCACCGTCGGAGATAGCTCGGATGGCCGCTGCGAGGACAGCACGAGACCTAATCCGAACTTTCGGCCTTCCCTAGCGATGCGCTCGAACGTCTCTCGACAAAGGTGACTCGGTGAAAAGGCATCGATATCGCCGCCCTTCTTGATGAAGGAATGAGCCTCTTCAAGTACCAGCACCGT
>JAEXUU010000018.1 GCA_023452965.1 Pseudomonadota bacterium
GAGATGGGCTCGGTCGAGCTGCTCTCGCGCGAGGGCGAAATCGCCATCGCCAAGCGCATCGAGGCTGGCCGCGAGGCGATGATCGCCGGGCTCTGCGAGAGCCCGCTGACCTTCCAGGCGATCATCATCTGGCGCGACGAGCTGATGGAGGGCAAGGTCCTCCTGCGCGACATCATCGACCTCGAAGCGACCTATGCCGGGCCCGACGGCAAGAACCCGTCCCAGGTGCCCGGCGAAGGCGAAGAGGGCGAGGGCGGCGAAGAGGCGCCGGCCTTCGGCGCCGAGGGCGAGCAGCCCCCGGAAGGCGACGACGACGACATCGAGAACAACGTCTCGCTCTCGGCCATGGAGGCCGAGCTGAAGCCGCGCGTGCTCGAGACCTTCGATTCGATCGCCAGCAACTACACCAAGCTGCGCCGCCTGCAGGACCAGGACATCGCCAACCGGCTGGAGAACACCAAGCTCTCGCCGTCGCAGGACCGCAAGTACAAGAAGCTCAAGGACGACATCATCACCGCGGTGAAGTCGCTCTCGCTCAACAACAACCGCATCGAGGCGCTGGTCGAGCAGCTCTACGACATCAACAAGCGCCTGATCTCGCACGAGACCCGCCTGCTGCGCCTGGCCGAGAGCTATGGCGTCGCCCGCGAGGACTTCCTGCGCCAGCATATCGGCGGCGAGCTCGACCCGAAATGGGTGCTGCGCGTCTCCAAGCTCGGCTCGCGCGGCTGGAAGGAATTCGTCGGGGTCGAGAAGGACCGGATCAAGGACCTGCGTGAGGACATCCACACGCTGGCCTCCGAGACCGGCCTGGAGATCCAGGAATTCCGCAAGATCGTGCTGATGGTCCAGAAGGGCGAGCGCGAGGCCCGGCAGGCGAAGAAGGAGATGATCGAGGCGAACCTTCGTCTCGTGATCTCGATTGCCAAGAAGTACACCAACCGCGGCCTGCAGTTCCTCGACCTGATCCAGGAGGGGAACATTGGCCTGATGAAGGCGGTCGACAAGTTCGAGTACCGCCGTGGCTACAAGTTCTCGACCTATGCGACCTGGTGGATCCGGCAGGCGATCACCCGCTCGATCGCCGACCAGGCCCGCACCATCCGCATCCCGGTGCACATGATCGAGACGATCAATAAGATCGTCCGGACCTCGCGCCAGATGCTGCACGAGATCGGCCGCGAGCCGACCCCGGAGGAGCTGGCCGAGAAGCTGGCGATGCCGCTGGAGAAGGTGCGCAAGGTCCTGAAGATCGCCAAGGAGCCGATCTCTCTGGAAACGCCGATCGGCGACGAGGAAGACAGCCATCTCGGCGACTTCATCGAGGACAAGAACGCGATCCTGCCGATCGACGCCGCGATCCAGAGCAATCTGCGCGAGACCACGACGCGCGTGCTCGCCTCGCTCACCCCGCGCGAGGAGCGCGTGCTGCGCATGCGCTTCGGCATCGGCATGAACACCGACCACACCCTCGAGGAGGTCGGCCAGCAGTTCTCGGTGACGCGCGAGCGCATCCGCCAGATCGAGGCGAAGGCGCTGCGAAAGCTCAAGCATCCGAGCCGAAGCCGGAAGCTCAGGAGCTTCCTGGATAATTGACGCGAAGTTCGAACGGGGCGCTCAGGCGCTCCGTTTCATTTTGGCGGGAGCGATCGGCTTCCCGCGGATCCGGCCTCAGCAATTTCCTGTCTGAGCCAGCTCACGAACATCGCCGCAGCCGGCTTGCCTCCGCCGCTGCCGGGCAGCACCTCCCAATATCCCAGCCCCGCCGCGGTCGCGAAATCCGGCAGGGGCGCGACCAGGGCGCCGCGACGGAGATGGTCCGCGACCAGAAGGCTTCGGCCCATCGCGACCCCCTGGCCGGCGAGGGCCGCCTGCAGAACGATGTTGTAGTCCGTAAGCCGCAGTTGGCGGGAGGCTGCGATATCCAGGCCGACATGCCGGGCCCAGGCCTCCCATTCGGTCGGACGATGGCTGGCCAGCAATGTATGGTCGAGGATGTCGGCGGGCCTGGCCAGCGGTCGACGGGCCGCCAGTTCCGGGCTTAGGACGGGCATGAGCCGCTCGGTGGCCAGCAACTCGCAGCGCAAATCCGGCCAGGGGCCGACGCCGTAGCGGATGGCGATGTCGGCTTCTCCGCCGGCGAGATTGGCCCAGCTCAGGGTCGGGTCGAGGACGAGATCGATCTGCGGATGCATCTCCCGGAAGCCATCGAGCCGGGCGACGAGCCAGTTCGCAGCGAAGGATGGCAGCAGGCTGACGACCAGGCTTTGGCGGGCGGCATCCGAGCGGATGTCGCGCGTGCCTTCGGCGACCAGGGCGAAGGCACCCGCGACCTTGCCGAGATAATGCGCGCCTGCTGCGGTCAAGGCGACGCTGCGGCCCTTCCGGTCGAACAGCGGGACACCGAGGCTCTGCTCCAACGTCCGGATATGATGGCTGACCGCGCTCTGCGTGATCAGCAGTTCCTCCCCGGCGCGGCGGAAGCTCAGCAGGCGGCCGACGGCCTCGAAGGCGCGCAGGGCATGGAGCGGCGGCAGGGCGGGCGAGGAGCGCATGGCGTCGGGGTTCCGATCGGTATCGAGCACGAGGTCCTAGCGCAGACCCTACTCATGAGCCAGATCGATCGCAGGGCTGGGTGTTTCGAATTGGCCCGCTGCGAACGGCACTGTCATGGTCGGAGGCAAGAGGATTTCGACCATGATGATCACTGACCGCCTGCGGGTGCCCGGGGCTATGCTGCCCGCCGCTGCCGAGACCAGCGTCGAACTGGCGGAGGCCCGGCGATGAGCGGCCTCGACATCGAGCAACTGCGCGCCGCGACCCCGGGCTGCGCGACCAGCGTCCATTTCAATCACGCCGGCGCCTCGCTGATGTCCGAGGTCACGCTCGCCGCGGTGACCGAACAGCTGCGCCGCGAAGCCGTGTACGGCCCTCATGAGGCCAGTGTCGCGGGCCAGGATCAGGCTCAGGTCGCGGCGC
>JAEXUU010000019.1 GCA_023452965.1 Pseudomonadota bacterium
CGTCGACGGGCTCGTCGCCACGCCGGGCCGCCTGCTCGACCTCGGCGACCGCTGGTCGCTCTCCCTGCGCGACATCGAGATCCTCGTCCTCGACGAGGCCGACCAGATGCTCGACCTCGGCTTCATCCATGCGCTGCGCAAGATCGCGACGCTGATCCCGAAGCAGCGCCAGACCCTGCTGTTCTCGGCGACCATGCCGAAGGCGATCCGTGAGATCGCCCAGGCCTATCTGACCGACCCGGTCGAGGTCGCGGTCGCCCCCGTCGCGACCACCGCCGAGAAGATCGAGCAGCGCGTCATCTTCACGGAAGCCGGCCAGAAGCCGGCTCTGCTGGCGAGGACCCTGAGCGTTCCCGAGATGGAGCGCGCCATCGTCTTCACCCGCACCAAGCACGGTGCCGACAAGGTCGTGCGCCAGCTCGAGCAGTCCGGCATCAAGTCGGCCGCGATCCACGGCAACAAGAGCCAGGGCCAGCGCGAGCGGGCTCTCGGTGCCTTCCGCGACGGCGAGTTGCGCATCCTGGTCGCGACCGACATCGCGGCGCGCGGCATCGATGTCGACGGCATCAGCCATGTCGTCAATTTCGACCTGCCGAACGTGCCCGAGACCTATGTCCACCGCATCGGCCGCACGGCGCGCGCCGGCGCCTCGGGCCTTGCCATCGCCTTCTGCACGCCGGAAGAGCGCGGCGATCTCGCGGCGATCGAGAAGCTGACCAAGGTCGCGCTCACCCCGATCGGCGAAGTGCCGTATTGGGACGGACGCACCCCGAAGAAGCCGCCGCAGAACCAGGGCCGTGGCGGCCGTGGCCAGCAGGGCGGCGTTGGCCGAGGCGATGGGCAGCGCCAGCATCAGGGCCAGCGCCAGGGCGCCAAGTTCGGTAATGGCGGCGGGCACAACGGCGGCGGCCGCAATGGTGGCGGCCAGCGCAGCGATGCGCCGCGCCCGAACCAGCCGCGTGGCGAGCGTCCGGCCCAGCGCAATGATGCGCCGGTTGCACGAAAAGAAGCGGCTTCGGCCAATGAAGGGCTTGGCGGCGTCGCGTTCTTGCAGCAAAGAACGGAGCAACGACGCACCAATGGCGCAAGGCGGCGCGCGAACTGACGCGCTGAGCGCCCGACGGATCGGATCGCGGCACGCGGCCGCGCCGGTCCCTGCGCCGAAGAGAAGACGAAGGATCAGGGAATGGCGAAGGAAGAACTTCTCGAATTCGACGGCACCGTGGTCGAGGTGCTCCCGGACGGAAACTACCGGGTCAAGCTCGACAACGACCACGTCATCCTGGCCTATGCGGCCGGCAAGATGAAGAAGAACCGCATCCGCACCATCGCCGGCGACCGCGTGGTCGTCGAGATGTCGCCCTACGACCTCGACCGGGGTCGCATCAACTTCCGCCAGAAGACCGCGAGCCCCGGCCCGATGCCGCCGCGGCCGCAGAACTTCCGCCGGCGCTGAGCCGCCGATGCGCTTCACCAAGCCCGAGCAGTTCTTCATCGCTGCAGGCGTCGGGCTTGGCGCCGCGGCGTCGCTCGCCGCCAATACCGGCTGGATCGCGAAGGGGGGCACGTTCCCGCCCTTCGTCTATGTGCTGCTGGGTCTCGGCCTCGTCGAGGTCGCGGTCAGCCTGTTGATGCGCCAGCCGCCGGGCTCGCTCTTCACCTTTCCGGCCCGGATCCTCGCCTTCGCCCTCGGCGTCGGCGTGCTGATCCTGCTGACCGGCGGGCTCGCCTGAGCGCCGCCGCCCTCGGCGAAATTCCAATCGTCATTCTGGACAAGCGGCGTAGCCGCGCAGCTCCGGAACCCATCCTAGGGCGCTGGAGCTCAGTGATGGATTCCGGCGCGCCGCTTCGCTGCGGCCGGAATGAAGCGGGGAGGGGCGGGGGCCCAGCCACAAAAAAGCCCCGGCCGAAGCCGGGGCGTAAGTGGCATTTTCCGTGATGAATAGGACTACGTAGAAAGTTCGCTGAAACTCAGTAGCGGGCCCGCGCCCATTGCTGGGAGCCGGGGCTGACCAGGACCTGGCGCTGGCGGGTGGCATATTCGGCCGGAATCGTCTCGTGCACGACCTGCGTAGCGCGGACCATGACGCGGCGGCTGCGCTGGCCATAGACCGCTGGTACCACGTCGTATTCAACCGAGGCCGGAGAGACCTCGACGGTGCGCTGCTGGTAGCCGTACTGCGCGGGGACATCGACCCAGCAGCCGGTGGTCTGGCCATAGGCGTCTCGGCTGACCTCCCAGCGGCGCGTCGCCGGCGCGATCAGGACCTTCTCGGAAACGGTCTGGTACTGGGCCGGGATGCGCCGCGCGATGCGGCGCTCGGGCTGGACCATCACCTTCTCGATGACGGTGTCGTATTCGGCCGGGATGACCCGGGAAAAGGTCCGCTCGGGGCGGGTGACATAGCTTTCCTCGACCGTGCCGTAGACCGGCGGCGTCGTCACCAGCTTGTAGCAGGACGAGCCGTAGCAGCCGCCGCCGGCCGCGGCCGGAGCGGCGAAGCCGAGCGCCCCGGCGAGGACGGTAGCGGCAATGCCGCCAAGCGAGAGAACCCTGGATGCCATGTCTGACCTCTGCCCCGTTGCGCGGCACTGCGGCCGTGTTGTTGGGGCAAGAAAAGCCGGACCGAACTGATGAACGCAAGGTAAACGCTAAAACAAGGTAAAATTAACCATGGCGGCGGCGGCCGGTAGGTTCAGCTCCGTTGCAATGGTCTTGCCGGAATTGCAGTCATTCGATCGGCCCGGGAAACCGATCATCAGTACTGGCGAACCGGGTGGTGCCCGGAAAACCCCCAAGCCGTAAACGCCGCGAAAGCAGAGATGGAGAGGGAGCGGCACTCCCTCCCACAGGACCGCCCCCTCTCCGCAGGCGTCTGGCCTGCGCTCGCCCCGGCTCTCGAGTGCCGTGTGCCGCCCGGCCCATTCCGAAAGGCCGAAAGACGAACGGCAGGTTCGTACAGGGCGCGAGGCGTCGGTGGCGTTACGCCAGGATTAAGTCGGCGTTACCATGGGGGAGGGGCGAGCGAAATTGCGCGGCAGTAGGCGTCGGCCGCGGCCGGATAGGCTACTCCCTCCATCCACCGGATTCGATGGCGGAGCAATGTTATGGCCGTGCAGTGTTTGGCGAGGACGAGGTAGCTCGGTAGCTGAACGCCGCTTTACAGGGCCTTCAAGGCCACTTCATCTTGTCGTTGAACGACGTGCTCGAACCGCGCCAGCTGTTCGCCTAGCCACGGATCGAGGCTATCGAGCTGAGGTTTCAGGTGGGACGCGGCCGCGGACCGAATGGACGCCGGAGTGGTGATCAGTGTTTGGCGGTTAAGGGGGAGCGATGGCAGATCGATCCAAATGGAAGCTTAGCGTGTGTCCTGCCCCCGACTCAGATCCCCAGTTGATCTATACGAACGTTGGCAAAGCGCTCACTTCTTGGGAGCGGCTCGACACGACGTTGCTGATGACCTTTGGGTTCATCATTGGATCACAGCATTTCGCAGCTCTGCGCGCTCTGGGGCGGGTTGAGAGTCCAGCCGCTCGGTTGACGGTCCTTTTGGAGGCATTTCGATCCGCAGATTCCACGACTCAGAAGAAGCTGCCGGCATTCGAAGAGACGATAAAGCAGGTCGACCAGCTAACCCAGGCTCGGAACGCCATTGCACATGGCCAAGTATCTCAGGTGCGGCTGAAAGATGGGCCTATCGGATACTATTTAACGCCCGGCGCGATCACGACGCGCAAGGTCAGTCGCCCCTCGGAGCAAGGCGTCGAGAAAATGCTGGCTGCGCAAACGGAAGCCGAAGCCATTAGTGTGATCTATTCGTACGCTATGACTACGAGTAGAATCGCCGAGTACGGCATGGAGTTTGAGAGGCTTTGGGAAGTAGCCAAGGGGTGGCAAGTGCCAGGGTACAGCTTCCCCGGATAGCTCCTTCCTCCCGCGAGAGAAGTGCGCTTGAGGAGTGGACAAGGCCTGACCGTGAATTCTCCGCTTGCTGCCATCTGATCGCTTGCGAAGCAGGCCCTGTAGCGCGAACAATCAAATGGCAACAGACCGAGTGTGCCGCTTAAGTGAAGAGCCCCCCGCCGCGCAGCACAAGTCTGGGCGACGTCGCTTCCAAGACAGCTGGGTTTGGCAGCTGGCTGATTTTCGCCTCTGCGCTCGCTGCCTCCCTAACAGCCGCAAACAGCTCGCGTATCTTGTGTGCCTTGACGCACAATCCCAAGTTCATCGGCATATCGGTGATTGCAATATTGTTGATCGCCGTCGGCACGGGAACCGCAAGGATTTTCCCCTCGGCTTTGTACTGCATCTGAGCAAAGAGAACGCCAACGAGGCGAAACCGCGATCCCATCGCGAAACCGCCCGGAACACTCCAGCTACCTTCGTTCGCGATTACCACCGGTGATCCCGACGAGCCGCTGAGGCTAGGCGCGTCAATGAGAAATTGCGGCTTGCCTTCGTAGTCGAAACTCAACGACGTGGCGGTGATCCCCCTTCGGATGACCGGGCGATTGTTGACCGTGTCGTATAGGCCGATGGGATAGCCAATCATCATAAGCTCTTCGACATCAGAAAAAGCTTCATCGGCCGAAGGAATGTTGTCGACAGAAAGGGCTACAAACGAAACGTAATTGCCGGCAACGGCAAGTTGGGCGATGAAGCCGCCCATGGCGATCGCCGCAAGATCTACGGTCGGATCGGGGTGATAG
>JAEXUU010000027.1 GCA_023452965.1 Pseudomonadota bacterium
GATGTATGCCGGGCGCATCGTCGAGACCGGCGCGGTCGATCCCGTCCTCGACGCGCCCCTCCCTCCCTATACCAGCGGCCTGCTCGGCTCGCTGCCGGCCGAGGGTGAGCCCGGCGCCCCCTTGCGCCAGATCCGCGGCTCGACGCCGTCGCTGGCCAAGCTGCCGCAGGGCTGCGCCTTCGCCCCCCGCTGCGATTACGCACAGGCGGACTGCCTCGCGCAGGCGCCGGCGGTCACCGCTTTTCCGGGCGAGCGCGGCGTGCGCTGCCATCACCCGCTGAATCTCGCCGGAGTCGCGGCATGACTGCGCCGATCCTGACCCTCGACGGCGTCTCCAAGCGCTTCACCAAGCCGCTCGACGCTGCCTCGAAATTCGCCAACTGGATGGGCGCCGGCTACACCGAGCAGGTGGTCCACGCGGTCGACGGGGTCGACCTCTCGGTGACCCAGGGCGAGGTCGTCGGGCTGGTCGGCGAATCCGGCTGCGGCAAGTCGACGCTCGGACGCGTCGTCGCCGGCATCCACCCGCCGAGCGCAGGCCGGGTTTCCTGGCGCGGCCAGTTCACCGACGAGATGGACGCGCAGCAGCGCCGCGCCGCCACGCTGGCGATCCAGATGATCTTCCAGGACCCGATGTCCTCGCTGAACCCGCGCCTGCGGGTCACCGACATCGTCGGCGAGGCGCCGGTCGTGCACGGCCTCGTCGAGAAGGCCCAGCAGGACGCCTATGTCGTCGAGATGCTGGAGCGCGTCGGGCTCGACCCGAGCTACCGCCGGCGCTACCCGCACCAGTTCTCGGGTGGGCAGCGGGCCCGTATCGGCATCGCCCGGGCTCTCGCGGTGAAGCCGCAATTCCTGGTCTGCGACGAAAGCGTGGCCGCACTTGATGTATCGATTCAGGCTCAGGTCCTGAATCTTTTCATGAAGCTGCGCGACGAACTTAACCTGACTTATCTGTTCATCAGCCACGATCTCAGCGTGGTCCGGCACCTCTCCGACCGGGTGGTGATCATGTATCTCGGCCGTGTCGTCGAGGCGGCGCCGGCGAGCGAATTGTTCAAGGGCCCGCAGCACCCTTACGCCCAGGCACTGCTCGCCAACGTGCCCTCGATCACGGCGCGCAAGAAGCGCTTCGCACCGCTGAAGGGCGAGATTCCCTCGCCGCTGCACCCGCCCCCGGGCTGCCACTTCCACCCGCGCTGCCCGATGGCCGGGCCGCGCTGCAAGGCGGAACGGCCGGTGCTGAAGCAGATCGCGCCCGGCCATGTCGCGGCTTGCCATCTCCATGACGGCGGGGTCGGAGCGCTTGCCGCCTAGAGCCCGCTCCGGCGCGGACGTTTTGAACAAGGATTATTGCTGGTTCGAAGCTTGACGCGGGGCGTCTTACGGGCGACCTCCGAGCAGCCCGGCGCCGGTTGCGCCGGGCGTACGCCTGGGGAATCGGAACCATGAAGAGCACCCTGTCGGCCGACCTTCGCGCTGGCGCCCTCGTCTATCATCGCCAGCCGCGGGCCGGAAAGCTCGAGATCCAGGCGACCAAGCCGCTCGGCAACCAGCGTGACCTCGCGCTCGCCTATTCGCCGGGTGTCGCCGCCGCCTGCGAGGCGATCGTCGACGATCCCAGCCAGGCCGCCGAGCTGACCTCGCGCCAGAATCTCGTCGCGGTCGTCACCGACGGTACCGCCGTGCTCGGCCTCGGCGATATCGGCCCGCTGGCCTCCAAGCCGGTGATGGAAGGCAAGGCCGTCCTGTTCAAGAAGTTCGCCGGCATCGACTGCTTCGACATCGAGGTCGACCAGCGCAATCTGGAGAAGTTCGTCGAGGTCGTCGCCGCGCTGGAGCCGACCTTCGGCGGCATCAACCTGGAAGACATCAAGGGCCCGGAGTGCTTCGAGATCGAGGAGCAGCTCAAGGCCCGGATGAACATCCCGGTCTTCCATGACGACCAGCACGGTACGGCGATCATCGTCGGCGCCGCCGTCCTCAACGGGCTCGATCTTGCCGGCAAGAAGATCGCCGACGTCAAGATCGTCGTCTCCGGCGCCGGCGCGGCCGCGCTCGCCTGCCTCAACCTGCTGGTCTCGCTCGGCGCGCAGCGCAAGAACATCTGGGTCACCGACCTCGAAGGCGTGGTCCACAAGGGCCGCAACACCCTGATGGACCGCTGGAAGGAGGTCTATGCGCAGGAGACCGACGCCCGCACGCTCTCCGACGTCATCGGCGATGCCGACGTCTTCCTCGGGCTCTCGGCCGCCGGCGTGCTGAAGCCGGAGATGGCCAAGCGCATGGGACCGAAGCCCTTGATCCTGGCGCTCGCCAACCCCAATCCGGAGATCACGCCGGAGGACGCGCTGGCCGCCCGGCCGGACGCGATGATCTGCACCGGCCGCTCGGACTATCCGAACCAGGTCAACAACGTCCTCTGCTTCCCCTACATCTTCCGCGGCGCGCTCGACGTGCAGGCGACGACGATCAACGAGGCGATGAAACTCGCCGCGGTACGCGCCATCGCCGCCCTCGCCCGCGAGGCCACCTCCGACATCGCGGCGCGGGCCTATGGCGGCGAGGCGCAGACCTTCGGCGCGACCTCGCTGATCCCGAACCCGTTCGATCCGCGCCTGATCCTGCGCATCGCACCGGCTGTCGCCGAGGCGGCGATGATCACCGGCGTCGCCAAGAAGCCGCTGATCGACCTGGAAGCCTATCGCGAGGACCTGTCGCGCTTCGTCTTCCGCTCGGGCTTCCTGATGAAGCCGCTCTTCGCCAAGGCCAAGGCCGATCCCAAGCGGGTGATCTATGCCG
>JAEXUU010000042.1 GCA_023452965.1 Pseudomonadota bacterium
GAGCGAAACGGTGTCTGCCTCTCTAGAGCAGCGAAGCTACCATGTCATGAATGGTGCCGATTCTTCAGCCCTTCGGTTTCTGCCCCGGGCGAAAGGCCCGGATCACGCTCGGATCGGTCTCGAGATAGGGGCCTTCGATCAGGTCGATGCAATAGGGGATCGCCGGCATCACCGCGTCGAGGCATTCGGCGATGGCGCGCGGGCGGCCGGGTAGGTTGACGATCAGCGATTTGCCGCGGATGCCGGCGAGCTGGCGCGAGAGGATCGCGGTCGGCACCTTGGCGAGGCTGACCTGGCGCATCAACTCGCCGAAGCCCGGCATCAGCTTGTCGATCACATCCTCGGTCGCTTCCGGCGTGACGTCGCGCGGGGCCGGGCCGGTGCCACCGGTGGTGACGATCAGGCAGCAGCCCTCGACATCGGCGAGCTCGGTCAGCGTTCGGGCGATGCCGGCGCGATCGTCGGGGATGACGCGTGAAACTGCCTGCCAGGGGCTCGCCAGTGCCTTGCCGAGATAGTCGAGGATCGCCGGGCCGCCTTCATCGGCGTAGACGCCGGCCGAGGCGCGGTCCGAAACGGTGACGATGCCGATCTTCGCAGGTGACGTCATGGCCTGTCCTTTATGTCTATCCGGGTGTTTCTCAGCCCTCATCCTGAGGAGCGATCGCAGATCGCGTCTCGAAGGATATTCCAGACGGTTCCGGAGCCTCCTGGAGCATCCTTCGAGACGCCGCTTCGCGGCTCCTCAGGATGAGGGCTTGTCAATTCGTCGCTGTCCTCAAACCCGGTAGAAATCGCGATACCAGCGCACCATCCGCCCGATGCCCTCGGCCAGCGGCGTGTGCGGGCGAAAGCCGACGGCAGCCTCCAGCGCCGAGACGTCGGCGGCGGTGCGCAGCACGTCTCCCGGCTGGCGCGGCCTCATCTCCATGACCGCCTTCCGGCCGACCGCCTGCTCGATGGTGGCGATGAACTCCATCAGCGGCACGGGTGCGGAGTTTCCGATATTGTAGAGTCGCCACGGCGCCGAGGAGGTCGCGGGGCTGGGATCGTCGCCGGACCAGACGGGGTCGGCGTTGGCGATGGTGTCGAGCGTGCGAACCACGCCCTCGACGATATCGTCGACATAGGTGAAGTCGCGTTCGTGGCGGCCTTCGTTGAAGACCTCGATCGGCTCGCCGGCCAGGATCTTCCGGGTGAAGATCATTGGCGCCATGTCGGGCCGGCCCCAGGGTCCGTAGACCGTGAAGAAGCGCAGGCCCGTCGTCGGTAGCCCGTAAAGATGGGCGTAGGCATGAGCCATGCCTCCATTGGCCTTTTTGGTCGCGGCATAGAGGCTGACCGGGTGGTCGGCATTGTCCTCGACGCGAAAGGGCGTGCGCGTATTGGCGCCGTAGACCGAACTCGACGAGGCGTAGACCAGATGCTCGACGCCGTTCCGGCGGCAGCCCTCGAGGATATGGCCGAAGCCGGTCAGATTGCTGTCGAGATAAGCCTGCGGATGGGTGATCGAGTAGCGCACGCCGGCCTGGGCGCCGAGATGGACGACGCGCTCGAAGCGGCCTTCGGCGAACAGCACCTGCATGGCTTCGCGGTCGGCGAGGTCGAGCTTCTCGAAGCTGAAGCGGTTATGGCCGGCGAGGCGTTCCAGCCGTGCCTGCTTCAGGGCGGGATCGTAATAGTCGTTGAGATTGTCGATGCCGATGACCTCGTCGCCGCGTTCCAGCAGGACCTTCGCCGTCTCGTTGCCGATGAACCCGGCTGCTCCCGTCACCAGAACGCGCATCGCCTTCCCAAGCTGCTGTCGAACGCCTCGACGACGTCTATCGGTCAGCGCGCCGCCACGGTCAACGCGCTGCGCCGCCGGCTGAGCCGAGCTTGCGGTCGCGCCATTGCCGCAGCAGCATCCGCCCGCGGGCGGCGAGTCGTGGCAGGTGCGAGCCGGCAGAGCCGATCGCCAGGATCGCATGTGCCATCGCCTGGCGCTCGCCCCAGGGATAGGCGGAGGCGTCGACCCGGTCGCCGGCGCCGCTGTCGAGGCGGAAAGGCTGGCTGGTGGCGAGATCGGCGCGCAGCATCTCGATGGCGAGGCCACGGCCGGGCGAGAGCCGGGCGAGCGCCTCGTCATAGGCGATCTTGAGGAAATGCGACTGGCCGGCGAAATCGAGCAGCACGCCGGCTGCGATTGGGACATTGTCCAGTCGAAGCAGGTCGATCCGCGCCATGTCGGCTGCGGCGAATCGACCGATCACCTCGCGAAAATAGGCGGCGTCGGCGGGGAGCCTGGCGAGCGCGGTGCCGTTGCTGCCCTTCCAGCCGGCAGCTTCGAGCGCGAAGAAATTGTCCAGAGCGGTGGCGGCTTCGTCGCGGCGATGGCGTGTGAGTTGCAGCTGGCCGGAGCGCTCCAACTGGCGATGTTGCTGCAGACGCTTCTTGTAGCCTTGGCCGAGCGAGCGCCGCAGATAGGCTTCGGCCGTATCGCCCGGCATCGGAAGCGCCATTGGTCTATCCCAGGCTTCGAAGCGGTGCAGCCCGCTGCGGGTTTCGGCGCAGCCAGCGGCCAGGGCCTCGAACGTCGCCCCCTCGACCGGCAATAGCGGCAGGCGCAGCAGTTTCGGCAGGTCGGCGGCTTCGGCGATGAAGCGCAGCAGGGCGAGCGCGGCGGGCGCGGCAGCCTCGCGGTCGAGCACCGGAGCGGAGGACACCTCGTAGAGCGGCACCAGAGGCGCCTGCAGCATGGCGGAAAAGCCGGTCTGGAGGCTGCGTATCCGACGGAAGGCCCAGACACCGAGCAACACGCCATTGCCGTCATCAGCGCATAGGATGACGATATCGTCCGCCTGCTTCACCGGGCCCGACAGAGCGGCGGCGATAGCGGCGGGCGCCATGTGCAGG
>JAEXUU010000174.1 GCA_023452965.1 Pseudomonadota bacterium
GATCAGCACCTCGTGCTCCCGGACGAGGCGCGCGATCAGCGCCTCGTCGAGCGGCTTGGCGAAGCGGGCATCGGCGACCGTCGTCGAGAGGCCGCGCTGGCCGAGCAGTTCGGCGGCCGAAAGGCATTCGGCAAGCCGCGTGCCGAGCGAGAGCAGCGCGACGCGCGTGCCTTCCCGGACGATCCGGCCCTTGCCGATCTCCAGCGGCACGCCGTGCTGCGGCAGCTCGACGCCGACGCCCTCGCCGCGCGGATAGCGGAAGGCGATCGGCCCGGCATCATAGGCGGCGGCCGTCGCCACCATATGGGTCAGCTCGGCCTCGTCCGCCGCCGCCATCACCACCATGCCGGGCAGGCAGGCGAGATAGGCGATGTCGAAGGAGCCGGCATGGGTCGCGCCATCGGCGCCGACCAGCCCGGCCCGGTCGAGCGCGAAGCGCACGGGCAGGTTCTGGATCGCGACGTCGTGGACGATCTGGTCGTAGGCGCGCTGCATGAAGGTCGAGTAGATCGCGCAGAACGGCTTGAAGCCCTCGCTGGCGAGGCCGGCGGCGAAGGTCACCGCATGCTGCTCGGCAATGCCGACATCGAAGGTCCGGCCCGGAAATTCCTTGCCGAAGGCGTCGAGCCCGGTGCCGGACGGCATGGCGGCGGTCACCGCGACGATCTTTTCGTCCTCGCGCGCCGCCTTGATCAGCGCCTGGGCGAAGATGTTGGTGTAGCTCGGCGCATTGGCCGGCGCCTTGGCCTGCTGCCCGGTGACGGGGTCGAACTTGACGACGCCGTGGTACTTGTCGGCGCTGGCCTCGGCGGGCGCATAGCCCTTGCCCTTCTGGGTCACGACATGGACCAGGATCGGCCCGCTCTCGGCGTCGCGGACATTGCGCAGCACCGGCAGCAGATGGTCGAGATTATGCCCGTCGATCGGCCCGACATAATAGAAGCCGAGCTCCTCGAAGAGCGTGCCGCCGGTCCAGAAGCCGCGGGCATATTCCTCGGTGCGCTTCGCCTTCTCGTGGAAGAAGCGCGGCAGCTTCTCGGCGAGGTATTTCGCGACCTCGCGCAGCGAGCGATAGGTCCGGCCGGAGACCAGCCGCGCCAGATAGGCCGACATCGCGCCGACCGGCGGCGCGATCGACATGTCATTGTCGTTGAGGATGACGATCAGCCGCGAGCCGAGCGCGCCGGCATTGTTCATCGCCTCATAGGCCATGCCGGCCGACATCGCGCCATCGCCGATCACGGCGATGACGTTGCTGGTGCCGCCGGCGAGATCGCGCCCGACAGCCATGCCGAGCCCGGCCGAGATCGAGGTCGAGGAATGGGCCGCGCCGAACGGGTCGTACTCGCTCTCGCTGCGCTTGGTGAAGCCCGAGAGGCCGCCGGGCTGGCGCAGGGTGCGGATGCCGTCGCGGCGCCCGGTCAGGATCTTGTGCGGATAGGCCTGGTGGCCGACATCCCAGATCACCCGGTCGCGCGGCGTGTCGAAGACATGGTGCAGCGCGACCGTCAGCTCGACCACGCCGAGCCCGGCGCCGAGATGGCCGCCGGTCACCGAGACGGCGTCGATCGTCTCGGCCCTGAGCTCGTCGGCGAGCTGGCGCAGTTGCGCATCGTCGAGCCGGCGCAGCGCCTGCGGATCGGGAACCTGGTCGAGAAGGGGCGTCTTGGGACGGGTCAAGGGCTGGCCGTTGCTGGCTTGATCGTCATTCCCGAATAGTCGCTCGGGGCGGCGCTGGCAAACCTCTGATGGTCGCAGGCCGGGCAGGAAACGGGTGGGAGCGCGCACTGGCGCATGGGAAATCCGCATCCGGACCCTGCGCATGCGGAATGTGCGCCATGAACCCGGCTACACCGATGCACCAGAACGCCCCGATGACGTCGCCGCTCTTCCTCGTCCTGCTGCTGACCGGCGTCGCGGCGCAGTTCGCCGACAAGCTGGCGCTCGATACGATCACCCTGGCAGCGACCGAAGCCGGGGCGAGCGCGCGCTTCGTCGGCCTGCTCGTCGCCGCCCAGTCCGCCGCCTGGCTCCTCGTTTCACTGCCGGCTGGCGTGCTCGCCGACCGGATCGCGCCGCGCAGCCTGATCCTGCTCGGCGGCCTGCTGATGGCGGCCGGGTCGGCAGTCGGCGCGGCTTTGCTCGCGGCGGGGCTGATCGGCCCGGCGCTCGCCCTCTCGACCTTCGTCGCGGCGGCCGGGCCGGTCGTGATCGCGCTCTCGGTCTTCGTGCTGATGCCGCGAGCAGTGACGCTCGCCTTGCTGCCGCGCGCCAACAGCCGGCTCGAGCTCGGCCGGGCGAGTTTCAACCTGATCGCGCCGCTGATCGCCGGCTGGGCTGTGGCGCGCGGCACCGGCTGGTACGGGCTCGCGGCCTGTTCGGCAGCGGGGCTCGTCGTCATCGCCGCGGCGCTGCGCCTGCCGGCCGAAGCGGCGCCGGCCCAGCCCCGGCAGAAGCTGCATCGCGCCATTGCCGAGGGTGGCGCCTTCGTCGCTCGCCACCCTTACCTTCGGCCGATCGCGCTCTGCGCCATCGGCTGGAACCTCGCCTTCTTCGCCTTCATGGCGCTGCTCGCGCCCTTTGCGCTGCGGGTGCTGATGCTGGATCCCAAGGCAGTCGGCCTCGCGTCCTCGGTCTACGGCGCCGGGGCGGTCGCGGCGGCGCTCTCCGGCGCCTGGCTGATCGCGCGCCTGCCGACCGGGACGCTGCTCGTCTTCGGCCCCGCCGTCTCGCTGCTCGGTGCGCTCGCCGTGGCGCTCGCCCCGCCAGGGCTCGGCTGGCCGGCGCTGGCGCTCGCTTTCTTCCTCTTCGGCTTCGGCCCGATCCTCTGGTTCATCACCCAGACGACCTTGCGCCAGGCCGTGACCCCGCAGCCTTTGCTCGGCCGCGTCAGCGCGACCATCACTACGGCGATGTACGGCATGCGCCCGCTCGGCGCGCTCGCCGGCGGGCTGGCGGGCGAGCGCTTCGGGCTGGAGACCGCGATCTGGCTGCCGGTCGTCCTGTTCGGCCTTTCGACGCTCGCGATCCTCGCCTCGCAGATGCCGCGGCTGAAGGCTATGCCGGCGGGGGAGCTGAGTCCGGGCTGAGGTGCGAGCGGCCCGTCTCAGCGCGCTTGCTGGCGCGGTGCCCGGGCGGCGAGCAGGACGCCGCCGACGATCAGCGCGATCGAGATTCCCTCGGCCATATCGGGAATCTCGCGGAGAAAGACGATCGCGAGCAGCGAGGCGGCGACCGGGACGAGCGCGATCATCGCCGCACCGGCGGAGGCGCCGAGCAGGGCCACGCCGCGATTGAAGCTGATCAGCGCGACGGTGCTCATCAGCACGCCCTGATAGAAGCTCTGGATCGCGATCTCGGCCGCTGGCGCCTGCCCGAGATGGCTGAGGCCGAGCCCGATATAGACGGGCACGAAGATCACCGCCGACCAGAAGCAGATCAGCGCGGCCGACTGGATCGGCGTCAGGCCGCTGCGGCGCAGGATCAGCGTGTAGCTCGCCCACATGACGGCAGCGAGCACGAGCAGCCCGAGACCGAACAGGCTCGGCGACCCCTGCGCGCTGCCGGCGGTCAGAACGAGGC
>JAEXUU010000235.1 GCA_023452965.1 Pseudomonadota bacterium
GGCTTGGCCTTGACCGCCTCGATATAGGCCTTGGCATCGGCATAGGGGGCGTCACCCTTGACCCAGAGCAGGAACTCGTCGAGCGCCAGCGCCGCGACCGGCGTCAGGTCCGAGACCTTGTAGCCGAGCTTGGCGACATAAGGCAGCAGATAGGCGTTGTTGGTACCGAAAATGACGCGGTTCGGATCGCCCTTGGCGCCCTTGCCGTAGACATAGCCTTCGGCGCCGGAACCACCGCCCTTGTTCACCACCACGATCGGCTGCTCGGTGAACTTGTGCTTGGTGATGATCGACTGAATGATGCGGGCGAAATTGGCGGTGCCGCCGCCGGCGCCCGAGGTCACGACGAACTCGATCGGCTTGGTCGGCTCCCAGGCCTGCGCGGCACCGATGCCGCCAAGCGTGAGCGCGCCAGTGAGCGCCGCCGAAATGGCGATGGTCTTCATGGTTTCTCTCCCTGGGTTCTGATTGTGCGAGGCCGCTCTTGCCGGCGGCTTTGTCGAAACGCTTGGAAAATCAGGCGGCGGCGCGGGTCTTGCCCTTTCCGTCCTGGGCCATCTTGATGGCGAGCCCGAGCGCGGCCCGCGTGGCGCCGAGATTGGCCACGCCTTGGCCTGCGATCTCATAGGCCGTGCCATGGGCCGGCGTGCAGATCGGGAAGGGGAAGCCGCCGATCAGGGTGACGCCACGGTCGAAGCCGATCAGCTTCATCGCGATCTGACCCTGGTCATGATACATCGTCAGCACGGCGTCGAAATCGCCATTCTTCGCCCGCAGGAAGACGGTATCCGACGGGAACGGCCCCTCGACCGTGAAGCCCTTGGCCTTGGCCGCCTTCACCGCCGGCTCGATCGTCTCGATTTCGTCGCGGCCGAAATTGCCGCCGTCACCGGCATGGGGATTGATGCCCGCGACCGCGATGCGCGGCGGGTTGAAGCCGGCGGCGCGCAGATTGGCATCGGCCAGCGTCAGCGCCCGCAGGATGCGCTCCTGCGTGATGTTCTGCGCCACTTCCGAGAGCGGGATATGCGAGGTGACGCGGGCGTTCCAGAGCTTGTCGAGGATGTTGAACTCGCTCGCCGCGCCCTCGAAGCCGATGGCATCGCGCACGAAACGGATCTCGTCGTCATAGCCGGGATAGGCGAAGCGCATCGCCGCCTTGTTGAAGGGCGTGAAGAACACCGCATCGGCCTTGCCGGAAGCAGCCAATTGCAGGGCACGGCGGAAATTCTCGGTCGCAGCCTTGCCGCCGGCGAGGGTCGCCTTGCCGCGCTGCAGATCGGCCGGATCATGGTTGGCGAGATCGACGAAGACCGGCTTGCCGGCATCGGCCGGCAGGGCCTCGCCGTCCTTGACCACGTGCACGTCGGCCTTGAGGCCGGCATCGGCAGCGCCGAGCTCGAGCAGGCGCAGATCGCCGAAGACGACATAGCGCGCGGCCGAGCGCAGATCGGCCTCGGCGAGAATGCGAACAGTGAGCTCAGGGCTGATGCCGGACGGATCGCCCATGGCGACCGCAATGACCGGCTGGGCGGTTTGCGCCTGCGTTTCCAAACAATCCTCCCTCGATCCGGTCAAGAAGCCGGCGACATGGCTTTGGCCTAACATGCGCCCAATGGCTAGGCAAGTATTCTGTATGCAGCATAATTTTAGTGGCGTAGAATGGACTCGGAGACGCTGCCGGCAGACCGGCCAGAGGCCGCAGGCGTGCGTTTCCACAGCTTCCGCGGCTGCGCCTTCCCGCGCGTTGACACCGGGAAGTGGCCATGCCGTACAGGATGACGGAAAAGGAGCGTCTATGACGAGCGGAGCCGGGACGTTGGACGAAGCGCAGGAGGCCTATCCGCGCATTCAGCGCCGGACCTTGCACGACGAGGTGCTCGAGCGCATGCGCGACATGATCATCGAGGGCACTCTCGCGCCTGGGCAGCGGATCAACGAGGGGCTGATCGGCGCCCAGCTCGGCGTCTCACGCACGCCCCTGCGCGAGGCGATCAAGACGCTCGCCAGCGAAGGCCTCGTCGAGATCCAGCCCGCCAAGGGCGCCATCGTGCGCAAGTTCAGCTCGACGGACATGCGCCATATTCTCGAGGTGCTGAAGAGCCTCGAGCAGCTCGGCGGCCGCATGGCCTGCGAGAATGCCAGCGACGAGACGATCGCGGCGATCCGGGCGCTGCATGACGAGATGATGGAGCAGTACCGCGTCAGGAACCGGCTCGAATATTTCAAGCTCAACCAGGCGATCCATTCGGCCATCGTCGCGGCCTCGGGCAACGATGTGCTGGTGGAGATGCACGGCACGCTCCAGGCCCGCATCAAGCGGCTGCGCTTCATCGGCAATGAGGGCCCGGAGAAATGGGCGGGAGCCGTCGCCGAGCACGAGACCATGATCGAGTCGCTGGAGAAGCGCGACGTCGACGCACTGATGGAAGTCATTCGCCTCCACATGGATTCGACGCGGCTGCGGGTCTGGGACGTGCTCTGAGGCGCGCCCGCGGCAGCCTCACCAGGAAGCAGAAGCCGAAGCACCGCACGGCGCCCGCCGTAGCGTTGCGCTGCGCGCAAGGCAGCGTCATCAGATTTTTGTTTAACAGGCCTACCGACGAATGCTACGGTCGGATGGTCGAAATCTGTACAGTTTTTCTAGAAAACTTCCAGACACGCACTCAATAGAATTTTATCCAGAATCCAAAGCAACATGACTGACTGCCGTAGACGTTTCGATGTCGAGGGAAAGCGTCCATGTCTTGGCTCCATGCTCTATTCAATCAATCCCCCGAGATCGCCCTGTTCCTGTCACTGGCGATCGGTTATTGGGTCGGCAAGTTCCAGTTCGGCAAGTTTCAACTTGGTGGCGTCGCCGGCTCGCTTCTGGCGGCGGTGATCATCAGCCAGGTCGGCGTTTCCATCGACAACGGCATCAAGGCCGTCCTCTTCGCTCTCTTCATTTACGCGGTCGGCTTCGAGAGTGGTCCGCAATTCTTCCGCTCGCTCGGGCGCCAGTCGCTGCGTGAAATCGCGATGGCGACGGTGCTTGCCGTCAGCGGGCTCATCACCGTCGTCGTGCTCGCCCGCATGTTCGGCCTCGACAAGGGCCTCGCTGCCGGCATCGCGGCGGGCGGCCTGACCCAGTCAGCGATCATCGGCACGGCCGGATCGGCGATCGGCAAGCTCGGCCTCGCAGCCGACGAGACCCAGCGCCTGCAGGCCAATGTCGCGATCGGCTACGCCGTCACCTACATCTTCGGCTCGTTCGGCGCGATCATCGTCTGCGTCAACATCCTGCCCTGGTTCATGCGCCGCAGCATTCGCGACGACGCGATCAAGGCCGAGGCGGAAATGCTGGCCGGCGCGCGCAATCTCGGCGTCGGCGAATATGCAGCAGCGCCCGATCTCGTCGGCCGGATTTACCGTATCGACAGCGCTGCCGGCCGCACGGTCAGTGAGGTGGAGGGCGGTGCCGCGCTGCCGATCAGCATCGAGCGGGTCAAGCGCGATGGCGCCCTGATCGGGCCCGAGCCTTCGCTCAAACTGCAGGCGGGCGATATCGTGC
>JAEXUU010000281.1 GCA_023452965.1 Pseudomonadota bacterium
CCCCCGCCGCGAGCATTTCGCACTGTAGTGCAAGCCATGAGACGAGACGGGCTTTCGCCGGGCGAGGTGTCCAGGCGGATCGTCTCCGGCGAGCTTCGACGGCCCGGCAACAGGGCGCGAGGCGCTAAGGGAGGACGACGATGAACGCGATGACCGCCGCGGACACCACTCCGGACCCGCGGCCCTGGCTGGCCCATTATCCGGCCGCCGTACCGGCAGAGATCGATCCGGCCGCGCCCGGAACCCTGGCGGAGCTGATCCGCTCGGCCTGCGAGCTCTACGCGCAGCGCAATGCCTTCGAGAGCTTCGGCAAGAACCTGACCTATGCCGAGATCGGCCGCGCGGCGCGGGCCTTCTGCGCCTGGCTGCAGGCGCAGGGCTTCCAGAAGGGCGACCGCATCGCCCTGATGATGCCGAACATCCTGGCCTATCCGGCGACCATCTTCGGCGCGCTGCTCGGCGGCTACACCGTCGTCAACGTCAACCCGCTCTACACGGCGCGCGAACTGACGCATCAGCTGACCGATTCAGGCGCCCGCGCGCTGGTGGTGATCGAGAACTTCGCCCATGTCGTCGAGGAGGCGCGGCCGAACCTTAAGCTCGACGCCATCGTCGTCGCGACGGCCGGCGACCTGATGGGCTTCAAGGGCAGCATCGTCAATTTCGTCGCCCGCAAGATCAAGAAGGTGGTGAAGCCCTTCACCCTGCCGGGCTCGTTCCAGCTCAAGGCCATCCTTGCCGGTCCCGCCACGATGGCGCCGGTCACCGTCGTGCCCGACGACATCGCCTTCCTGCAATATACCGGCGGCACGACCGGCGTCGCCAAGGGCGCGATGCTGACCCATCGCAATGTCGCAGCCAATGTCGAGCAGGCGCGGCTCTGGCTGGGCTGGGCGGTCGAGCCGCCGCTCGGGCGCAGCGACTACCAGCACGTCATGGTCACGGCGCTGCCGCTCTACCACATCTTCGCACTGACCTGCTGCTGCATGTTCATGCTCAGGATCGGCGCCAAGGGGCTGCTGATCGCCAATCCGCGCGACATAGCCGGCTTCGTCAAGACGCTGAAATCGAGCCGCTTCACGCTCTTCTCCGGGGTGAATACGCTTTACAACGCGCTCGGCAACCATCCTGACATCGGTCAGGTCGACTTCTCGGAGTTGCGCTTCTCCGTCGCCGGCGGCATGGCGACTCAGGCGATCGTCGCCAAGCGCTGGCGTGAGGTGACCGGCAAGCCGATCATCGAGGGCTACGGCCTGTCCGAAACCTCGCCAATGGCCTCGGTCAATCGCCCTGACATCAACGAGTTCACCGGCACGATCGGCTTCCCGCTGCCTTCGACCGACATTGCGATCCGTGACGCCGACGGCAACGACACGCCGCTGGGCGAGCCTGGCGAGATCTGCATCCGCGGACCGCAGGTGATGGCAGGCTACTGGAAGCGGCCGGACGAGACCGCCAAGGTGATGACGCCGGACGGTTTCTTCCGCTCGGGCGATATCGGCATCATGCTGCCCGACGGACAGGTCAAGATCGTCGACCGGATGAAGGACATGATCCTCGTCTCCGGCTTCAACGTCTATCCCAACGAGGTCGAGGACGTTCTCGCCGCCCATCCTGGCGTGCTCGAGGCGGCGGTGATCGGCCTGCCCGACGAGCATTCCGGCGAGGCCGTCGCGGCATTCGTCGTCAAGAAGGATCCGGCGCTGACCGCCGATGCCCTGCGCGCCTTCTGCAAGGACAGCCTGACCGGCTACAAGGTGCCGAGGCAGATCATCTTCCGCGATACCCTGCCGAAGACCAATGTCGGCAAGGTGCTGCGCCGGGCCTTGCGCGAGGAAGTCGCCGCGAGTGCAGCCAGCGCGGCGAAAGGCTGAGGCGAGGTGCCTCAGCCCTGAGCGCCGCTCATTCCGGCGCGTGGATCGTCGCCCGCAGCGCCTTGAGCTGCGCCAGCGAGGAGGCGAGTCCGGCCTTGTCAGTGACGCAGATCAGGGCGGTGCGTCCCTTCGGCGTCTCCAGGGTCGAGGTGAACATGCGGACGTTCTCGGCATTGGGGCCGGTCTTCGGCGTCACGACCAGTTCGATGCCGTTGAAGCCCTGATGCTCGAAGAGCTTGAGGTCGGAGACAGTGCCGATCGTCTCGAACATGTCGCGATAGAGCTGCTGCCATTCCGGCTTGGCCATCTGCGCGTTGATGATCTCACGGTTGAGCTGGGCGTTCTGGGCAGCAGGCTTGAAGCCGAGCGTGCAGAGCCGGCCATCGGCATTGGCCGCCTTGGGTGTTCCGGTGGTCGAATCGATGTCGATGGTCACGTCGAATTGCGGATGCGGCCTGCCGGCCTTGCCGACGAAGGGCTTCGGCGGCGAGACGGACAGGTTCGTGGCCGGGTCACCATAGGACTGGGCGCCGGCCGCGGTGCAGGCGAAGGCGAGCGGCAGCGCGGCGAGGAGGGCGGTCTTGCGGAAGCGATGGATCATGGCGTGAGGCTTAGGTCCAGATTGCGACATGGGCGAGACGTCTGCGCCGTACGGCGTTGCATGAAGGGGAAGCAGGCGGCGCGTCAAGCCGCGAGCAGCGCCTTGTCGCCGCAGGAACGGGGCGTGACCTCGACGATCTGCCCGGCCGGGACGCTGTGCCCGAAGCGGACAAGGGTGAAATCCTCGGCCCGGCCGCTATCGCCGCGCTCGGTCAGGATGGCGAGCTTGCGGCCGATCCGGGCCTTGAGGTGACGCTGATGGGCCGACTGCGCCGCCTCGCGCAGGCGCTGGGCCCGCTCGCGCACGATCTCGCCGGGAAGCTGCGGCATGCGCGCCGCCGGCGTGCCCGGTCGGGCCGAGAACGGGAAGCCGTGGACATAGGAGAGGCCGCAGTCCTCGATCAAAGCGAGGGTGCGCGAGAACATCGCTTCGTCCTCGGTCGGGAAGCCGGCAATCAGGTCCGCGCCGAAGACGATGTCCGGCCGCAAGGCCCGCACCTCCGCGCAGAAGCGCACGGCATCGGCCCGGCCATGGCGGCGCTTCATGCGCTTCAGGATGAGGTCGTCGCCCGATTGCAGGGAGAGATGGAGATGCGGCATCAGTCGCGGCTCGGAGGCGATCAGATCGCGCAGCTCGTCGTCGATCTCGACGGCGTCGAGCGAGGAGAGGCGCAGGCGGGGCAGGTCGGGGAGTGCCGCCAGCAGGGCGCGGACGAGGCTGCCGAGCGAAGGAGCGTCAGCCCGTTCGCGGCCATAGCTGGTCAAATCGACGCCTGTCAGGACGATCTCGCGGGCGCCTTCGGTGACAAGTGCCTGCCCCTGGGCGATCACGTCCTCGACGGCGGAGGAGCGGGCATTGCCGCGGCCGAGCGGGATGACGCAGAAGGTGCAGCGATGGTCGCAGCCGTTCTGGACCTGCAGGAAGCCGCGGGTGTGATTGGCGAGGGCGCGGGTGCGTTGAGGTGCGGCGCCGCGCGCCAGCATGATGTCGCGGACCTGCAGCTTGTCCTCCGGGGGGCGGTCGCCACCGCCGGGCAGGCTGTTGGAAGCGGCGAGCCGGCGCCAGTTCTTCGCTTCCAGCTTCTCGGCATTGCCGAGCACCGCAGCGACTTCGGGCATGGTCGCGAAGCGGCCTGGCTCGATCTGCGCCGCGCAGCCCGAGACGATCACCGGCCGTTCGGGCCGTTCGCGCCGGAGCCGGCGGATCGCCTGGCTGGCCTGGCGGACTGCCTCGGCGGTGACGGCGCAGCTGTTGACGATGGCGATGTCGCGCAGGCCCGCCGCCTCGGCCTGCGCCTGCATCGCCTCGCTCTCGACGAGGTTGAGGCGGCAGCCGAAGGTGAGGGTCTCGACCGGCATCTCAGGCCGCGGCGAAGAGCGCCGGCTCCAGCACGCCTTCGCGCTCCAGCTCGACCGGGCCGGTCATCAGGACATGGCCGTCGCTCTCGCGCCATTCGATGACGAGATCGCCGCCGGGCAGGCTGACGGTGGCCTTGCGGTCGCTGAGCTCGCGCCGGACGGCGGCGACCAGCGCCGCGCAGGCGCCGGAGCCGCAGGCGCGGGTGATGCCGGCGCCGCGTTCCCAGACGCGCAGCACGATATGGTCGGGCGCCTTGACCGCGGCGAGGCTGATATTGGCACGGTCGGGAAAGATCGGATGGTTCTCGAGCAGCGGGCCGATCTGCTCGAGATTGAAGCGATAGGGATCGTCGACGAAGAAGACGGCATGCGGGTTGCCCATGCTGACGGCGCCCGGCGTGTGCAGGACCGGGGCGTCGATCGGGCCGATCTGCAATTCGAAGCCGCTGGTGTCGTGGAAGGGCTCGGCGAGCGGGATCTCGTCCCAGGCGAGTCGCGGCTTGCCCATGTCGACGGTGAAGACGAGGTCGGAGAGGCGCCTGGCTGGCAGCAGGCCGCCCTTGGTCTCGAGCGTGAGCGTCTTTCTCGCCGGATCGCCCATCTCGGGGTCGGCCATCATCGCCCAGGCCACGCAGCGCGTGCCGTTGCCGCAGGCACCGGCCTCGGAGCCATCGGTGTTGTAGATGCGGACGAAGGCGTCGGTTCCCGGCGTCCTGGGATCGTGCAGGAC
>JAEXUU010000300.1 GCA_023452965.1 Pseudomonadota bacterium
GGATGCACCCGGCTGCGAGGTCGTCGTCGTCGAGGCGGCGACCCCGCGCGGCAACAAGGCGGTCGCCTTCCTGCGTCCGGCGCCGGGTACGCAGCCGCCAGACAAGGCGCAGTTGCTCGCGGGACTACGGGCGCGCATCGCCGATTTCAAGGTTCCCAGCCGCATCGTCGAGATCGATCAGTTCCCGGTCGCGATGGGGCCGAATGGCGAGAAAATTCAACGTCACCGCCTGCGCGCGATGGCGATGAGCCAGCTCGATGAGGGCTGATCCATGACCAGGCAGATGCAGAGAACAGCACAATGAGCGAGACCTTCACCGCGCTGATGATCGAAGACGAGGGCGGCAAGCCGAAGGCCTCGTTCCGCCAGATCGGCATTGGCGACCTGCCCGACCATGACGTGCTGGTCGAGGTCCACTATTCGACGCTGAACTACAAGGATGGGCTTGCGGTCTCCGGCAAGGGGCGTATCGCGCGCCGTCTGCCGATGGTCGCCGGCATCGACATCGCTGGCATCGTCAAGGAATCGCGTTCGCCGGACTGGAAGCCCGGCGACAAGGTCGTGGTCAATGGCTGGGGCCTCTCCGAGACCGAATGGGGCGGCTATGCACGCTACCAGCGCCTGAAGCCGGAATGGCTGACGCGCCTGCCGGACGGGTTCGACCTCGCGGAGGCGATGGCGATTGGCACGGCCGGCTATACCGCGGCCTTGTGCGTCGATGCGCTCGAGGATTGGGGGCAGATCCGTCCCGGCTCCGGCGAGGTGCTGGTGACGGGCGCGGCGGGCGGCGTCGGCTCGACCGCCATCGCCCTGCTGGCGGCGCGCGGCTATGCCGTCACGGCGGCGACCGGTCGTCCCGAGACCCACGACTATCTGCGCAGCCTCGGCGCCAGCGCCTTCGTCGATCGCGCGGTGCTCGCCGAGAAGGGCGCGCCCCTGCAGAAGGAGCGCTGGAGCGGCGCCGTCGACACTGTCGGCAGCCAGACACTGGCGACCGTCCTGTCGCAGACCCGCTATGGCGCGGCAGTCACCGCCTGCGGCCTGGCCGGCGGCGCCGACCTGCCGGCGACCGTCCTGCCGCATATCCTGCGCAGCGTCGCCCTGCTCGGCATCGACTCCGTCATGGCGCCGCACGCGAAGCGCGAGCGCGCCTGGGCCCGTCTGGCGCGCGACCTCGATCGCGACGCCTTGCGGGCCATCAGCCGCGTCGAGCCGATGTCGCTCCTGCCGGACCTCGCAGGGCAGATCGTCGCCGGCCAGATCCGCGGTCGCGTCGTGATCGACGTCTCGCGCTGACCTCGTATTAAGACAGCAGAGCATTTCCGCGCTCGCGGAAATGCTGATCCCCCGTCTCGCGGCTCGTTCCTCAAGACGAGCCGGTCTCCCGCCGATGGCGTGCGCCTAAAAACTCAAAGCCCGGTCGAAGCCGGGCTTCCTTGGTGCTGCATCGGCCGGACACGTCTCTTCGCGAAGCGGCCGGCGATCATGCGGTCAGTTCAGGCCGCTTTCCGCCAGGAACCGGCGCGCGACCTCTTCGATCGGGGTCTTGTCGACATCGACCTTGGCATTGAGCCCCTGCAAGACTTCATCGGAAAGCTTGGCGGAGAGCGCGTTGAGCGTCGCTTCGAGGGTCGGATTGGCCTTGAGCGCCTCGCTCCGCACGACCGGAACGGCGGCGTAGTTCGGGAAGAACTCCTTGTCGTCGGTCAGCACCCGGAACTTGAAGGCCTGAATGCGCCCGTCGGTCGCGAAGACGAGGGCCGCGTCGACCTGGGAGTCGCGGAGCGCCTGATAGGTCAGCCCGGAATCCATCGATTTCAGGTTGGCGCGGCCGGCCTTGAAGCCATAGGCCGTCTGGAGACCGGGCAGCCCGTCGGGACGCCCGGAGAATTCGGCATTGACGGCGATGCTCAGCGGCTTCTTGGCGTTGAAGGCGGCCGCGAGGTCCGACAGCGTCTTGACCGAGGCCGTCTTGGGATCATCGGCGCGGACCGCGAGCGCGTAGGTGTTGTTCGCCGCCGAAGGCTGAAGCCAGGTCAGGCCGAGCTTGCCGTCGAGCTCCTTGACGCGCTCATAGGTATCCTTGGCGCTCAGGCGCTCGCTGATCTTGTTGTAGGTGACGAGCGACGTGCCGGTATACTCCCAGTAGACGTCGATCTGGCCGCCGATCTGGGCATCGCGCAGGACCTGCGAGCCGAGGCCGTCGCGTTTGTCGACCTCGAAGCCCTTCTGCTTGAGCAATTGCGTAGTGACCTCAGCGAGCAGCAATTGCTCGGTGTAGTTCTTGCCCCCGACGACGATGGGTTTGGCCTGCACGGGCACCGCCCAGAGCGCCGTGAGCGCGGTGATGGCGAAGATGCGCGACGAAAGCTTCATGCCAGGTCTCCTTGAAGCTACTGCGGGAAAGGTCGGAGGGGTCAGCGCAGCGGGTTGACCCCTCGGGGAATGGTCCAGAACTGGAGCTGGGCCATGATGAAATCGATCAGCACCGCCAGCAGGGCGGTGGGGATGGCGCCGGCGAGCATGGTCCCGAACTCGTTCAGCGCGATGCCGGTGAAGATCAGTTCGCCGAGCCCGCCGCCGCCGATCAGGAAGGCCAGCGGCACGGTGCCGACATTGATCGCCAGAGCGGTGCGGACGCCGGTGTAGATCACGAACAGGCTGTTCGGCAGCTCGACCTGGAACAGCGTGTGGCGGGGCGAAAGCCCCATCCCGCGCGCCGCCTCGAGCAGATGCGGCGGCACGGCGCGCAAGCCCGCCATCGTGTTGCTGACGATCGGCAGCAAGGAGGCGACGAAGAGCGCGAAGATCGCCGAACCGTTGCCGATGCCGAGCAGGCTCATCGAGAGGGCCAGCACGGCGAGCGTCGGAATCGTCGCGCCGACATTGAGGACCTGCAACGCCATGTCGCCGAGCCGGCGAAAGCGTGGCCTCGTGAGGAGGACACCGAGCGGCACGCCGATCAGGATCGCGGCACCGCCCGACAGCGCCACCAGCTCGACATGCTGCCAGCCGAGAAAGGCGATGTCGTCCCACTTCTCGAGCAGGCCGGGCAGCAGACCGCCGGCCCAGGCCCAGGCTCCCAGCAGGAAGACGGCGAGATGGACTCCATTGCGGCGCAGCCTGGTCAGCATGGGCAGCGCGCCGTCAGCCATCCCGGTAGGTCTCCGAGAGCAGGCGCGTCATGCCGCGCAGGGTGACGTAGCCGACGAACATGCCGTCCTCGTCGACGCAGGCGAGCCAGGAGACGTCATGGCGGAACATGGTCGAGACCGCGGTGCGCAAGTCTTCGTGCGGCCGGATCGTCGTCGGCAGGGTCTCGTGGTTCTCGCCGACCATGCCGCTGGCGCCGCGCGCCGCCTGGAGCGAGACGTAGCCGCGGGCCCGTCCGCGTGGGCCGACCATCACGATCGCCTGGTGCCCGTGCTCCTCCATCGTCGCGACAGCCTGCTTCAGGCTGTCGGCGGCCCTGACCCGCGGCGGGTCCGCCAGCATGGCGTCGCGCACCGTCAGCAATTGCAGGCGCTTCAGCGTCCGGTCGCCGCCGACGAAATCGGAGACGAAGCTGCTGGCCGGGTGAGCGAGGATGTTGTCTGGCGTGTCGTACTGGACGAGGCGCCCGTCCTTGAAGATCGCGATCCGGTCGGCCATCTTCACCGCCTCGTCGATGTCGTGGCTGACGAACAGGATGGTCTTGCGGATCTGCGCCTGCATCTTCAGGAACTCGTCCTGGATGATCACCCGGTTGATCGGGTCGATGGCGCCGAAGGGCTCGTCCATCAGCA
>JAEXUU010000328.1 GCA_023452965.1 Pseudomonadota bacterium
TGGCTGGTCCTGGGCCAAGGCCAACCCGGCCGAGGCGCGCACGCTCGCGCTGGACTTCTACAAGCAGGGCGGTCTCGAGGTCACGGCCCGCGCCATGGATCAGGAGTTCGCGCTGCGTCCGACCTTCGGCCTCGACGAGCAGCTGAAGCTGATGGCGCGCGGCGCGGCCGCCTCGACCGTCGACGGCTGGTTCAGCGAGATCGGCAAGTTCATCACCGAGGTCGGCACGATCCCGTCGAACCCGGACACTAAGAACTATCTCACAGACGACTTCCTGAAGCGTGTCGCGGCGGACCCGAAGCTCAAGGCCTTCGCCACCGAGTTCGACAAGAAGTGACCTGAGATCAGACCAAGCATGGCGATGGCGGCGCCCTCCGGGCCGCCATCGCGTTCCCCACCTTTTTGACCGAAGCGGACAGCGCCATGGCGATCACGCATCTGAAAACAGCCACCAAGACGCCCGAGACGGAAACCGACACCGCCCGCGCGGTCGTCACCGAGATGCTGGCTGCGATCGAGACCGGGGGCGAGCAGGCCGTGCGCGACTATGCGGCCAGGCTCGACAAATGGGACGGGCCGATCGTCCTGGACCAGGCGGCGATCGCCGAGCGCATCCGGGACATTCCGCAGAACGTGAAGGACGACATCTCCTTCGCCGCCGGGCAGGTCCGGCGCTTCGCCGAAGCCCAGCGCGCTTCCTGCCGGGATTTCTCGCTGGAGATGTCGCCGGGCCTGCATCTCGGGCAGAAGCTCGTGCCTGTGAACACGGCCGGCTGCTACGTCCCGACTGGCCGCTATGCCCATATCGCCTCGGCCTACATGTCGGTCGCCACTGCCAAGGCAGCGGGCGTCAAGACCGTCGTTGCCTGCTCGGCGCCCTATCGCGGTCAGGGCATCCACCCCCATGTTCTCTATGCGATGACGGTGGCGGGCGCCGACATCATCATGTGCCTTGGCGGCGTGCAGGCGATCGCCGCCATGACCTTCGGCCTGTTCACCGGCCGCCCGGCCGACATCATTGTCGGTCCCGGCAACAAGTTCGTCGCAGAAGCCAAGCGCATGCTGTTCGGCAAGGTCGGTATCGACGTGTTCGCTGGCCCTTCCGAGGTCGCAGTCCTCGCCGACGACGGCGCCGACCCGCTGCTCGTCGCGACCGATCTCGTCGGGCAGGCCGAGCACGGCCATGAGAGCCCGGCCTGGCTGATCACCAGTTCACGGCGGATCGCAGAGGAGGTGTCGCGGCTGGTGCCCGAGCTGATCGCAACGCTGCCGCCGACCGCCCGCGACGCCGCCGGCGCAGCCTGGCGCGACTATGGCGAGATCGTGCTCTGCGACAGCCGCGAGGAGATGGTCGAGGTCTCGGACCGCTATGCCTCGGAACATCTCGAAGTGCACTGCGCCGATCTCGACTGGTGGCATGCGCAGCTGACCAATTACGGCTCGCTGTTCCTCGGCGAGGAAACCAATGTCGCCTTCGGCGACAAGGTCTCGGGCCCCAATCACATCCTCCCGACCAAGTTCGCCGCCCGCTATTCGGCCGGGCTCTCGGTCCATAAGTTCCTGAAGCCGCTGACCTGGCAGCGCATGGACCGCGAGGCCTGCAAGCGCGTCGCCCCGGTCTCGGCGCGGATCTCGCGACTGGAGGGCATGGAAGCGCATGCCCGCACCAGCGATGCGCGGATGGCGAAGTACGCCCCGGGCTCGAATGTCGATCTCGGCCAGCCGGTGGAGGCGTGAGCGTGTTCCGCCTCGCGGCACTGTTCGACCTCTCCGGGCGCACGGCCCTGGTGACCGGCGGCAACAGCGGCATCGGGCTCGCCATGGCGCGGGCGCTGGGCCTCGCCGGTGCCCGGCTCGTCCTCGTCGCACGACGCGAGGAGGAGCTGCGCAAGGCGGCGCAGGCACTCGCGACGGAGGGGATCGCCGCCGAGATCGCCGCGGCCGATCTGGCCGCGCCGGAGGCGGGAACCGCGCTGGCGACCACCTGCGAAACCCTCGGGTGCGAGATCGACATCCTGGTCAACGCAGCCGGGCTTAACCTGCGCAAGCCCTTCGGCGAGGTTACGGCCGCGGCGTTCGACCTGCACATGGCGGTGCATCTGCGCGCGCCCTTCCTGCTGACGCAGGCCTTTGCTCCGGCCATGGCGAGACGCGGCCACGGCCGGATCATCAACATCGCCTCGTTGCAAAGCTACCGGGCCTTTCCCGACAGCGCGCCCTATGGCGCCGCCAAGGGCGGCGTCGTGCAACTGACACGGGCGATCGCGCAGGAATGGTCCAGCCGAGGCGTGACCTGCAATGCGATCGCGCCTGGCTTCTTCCCGACGCCGCTGACGCAGGCGGTGTTCGATGACGCCGAACGGGCGGCCCGCAATGCCGCGCAAACCGCGATCGGCCGCAATGGCGAGCTTGAGGATCTCGCCGGCGCCACGGTGTTCCTCGCCTCTCCCGCTTCGGCCTATGTCACCGGCCAGACTTTGACAGTCGATGGCGGCTTCACCGCCAAATGAGGATGGATGTGGTATGAAGGCACTGGTCTATACCGGCCCCAACAGCCTCGTCTTCCGCGACGAGCCGGACCCCGTGCCGCAGGCCGACGAGGTCCTGGTCCGGGTCGAGGCCGTCGGCATCTGCGGCTCCGACATGCACGCCTATCACGGTTTCGACACGCGTCGGCCGCCGCCGTTGATCCTCGGCCACGAAGCGGCGGGGCGGATCGCGACAGGGCCACGTGCCGGCGAACGGGTGACCATCAACCCGCTCGTCGTCGATCCCAACTGTCCGTATGCGATCGAAGGACGCTGGCACCTCTCGCCAACGCGGCAGATCATCTCGATGCCGCCGCGGCCAGGCGCATTCGCCGAACTGGTGCGCATCCCGCCGCGCAATCTGACGCCGATCCCCGAGACGATGCCGGTCGCCCATGCGGCGCTCGCCGAGCCGGTCGCCGTTTCCTGGCATGCGATCCGGACCGGGGTGCAGCGTCTGCACCAGCCTCTTTCCGCCTGCCGCGTCGTCGTGCTTGGCGGGGGCGCTATCGGCCTGGCGGCCGGGCTCGTCGCACGCCTGTTCGGTGCGCGCGATCTTCTGGTCGGCGAAACCAATCCGCTGAGGCGAGAAACGCTGCTGGCGGAAGGGTTCGCCGTTTATCAGCCCGGCCAGGACGAGCCGCCTGAGAATACCATCGACCTCGTCATCGACGCAGTCGGTGCCGATGCCACACGTGCTGCTTCCTGTCGCCTGGTGCGGCCCGGCGGCGTGATCGTCCATGTCGGCCTGCTCCCCGGCCAGGCTGGCCTCGACGTTCGAAAGATCACCCTTCAAGAGATCACGTTCGCCGGTGTCTATTGCTATACGCCCGCCGACTTTACCCAGACCGTCGAAGCCCTCGCCAAAGGGCGTCTCGGCGATCTCGGCTGGATCGAGCAACGCTCTCTCAGCGAGGGAGACCACGCCTTTGCCGACATCGATGGCGGTCGTGTCGGTTCAGCAAAAATCGTTCTCAGGACCTGAAGCGAGATCCCCAGCACACCGGGAGGTTCGGCTTGAACTTCTGCTCCCCGGGGAGGGGAGCGAGCAATGTCAGCTTATGGCGCATGGGCGACCTCGACGATCGCGTGGACGCGGGTTCCTGCCGGCAAGACCTCGCTCATGGGCGCGATGACTGGAATAGCATCGCGCCCATGAGCGGCGGCCGCCGTCGTCGGCTAAGCCGCGCTATGGGGATGACCCGACAGAGCGCACTTCAACCGCCTGCCCGGCCCATGCGGTCGGGCTCGCCGTCCAGGAGGAAGGCATCGACCGCGGCCCCGAAAGCCGTGGCCTGCTCGATGTTCGAGATGTGTGCTGCGTCCAGAACGCACTTCTGCGCGCCTGGAATCGCAGCGAAGATGGCCTCGCCATCGGTCGGGGTCGTCGCCGGATCCTTCGAGCCGATGATCACGAGTACCGGATTTCGGATGCCCTTGATCGTCTCCCGTTGATCCATGTCGCGGATCGCCAGGCACGATCCCTGGTACCCAACGGCGGGAGTCCTCAGGATCATGGCCCGCATCCGTTCGATCGTTTCAGGTGCGGCGGCCCGGAAAGCCTCCGGGAACCAGCGCGCTATGGTCGCATCGACCAGCGCTTCCATGCCGCCGGCCTCGGCCGCTGCGACACGCCCGTTCCAGAGATCGGCCGGACCCATATAGGCGGCGGTATTGGCGAGGACCGCCCGGTCGAGCCGGTCCGGCGCATGGGTCAGCAGCCACATGCCGACCATGCCGCCCATGGAGAGCCCGCAGAAATGCGCGCGCTGCACGCCGAGCGCATCGAGTACGGAAAGCGCATCCCGGCCCAACTGTTCCATTGAGTAGGGCGCGGGGGAAACGGTGCTGCCTCCGTGGCCCCGCTGATCGTAGCGGATCACCCGGAAGTGTTGCGACCAGAGCGGAATCTGGTCTTCCCACATCGACATGTCCGAACTGAGCGAGTTCGACAGCAGCAGCGGGGGCGCCGCGTCGGGGCCGTCGATGCGCACCTCGAATTCCTCGTCTTCGATCATGATCCGCATCGTCGTCGCTCCATCCGCTTCCGCATCTTTGTGTCCCGCCGGCATCGCCGTGCGCAACATCGGGAAAAACAAACATGCATACTTGTCTGTTTGTTTCTAGCTGCTAAGGTCCGCCCATGCCGCCATCAGCCGACAAGCAGCGCCGGACGCAAGAGGAACGCTCGACGGAAACGCGGGCGCGTCTCATCGACGCGACGCTCGATCTGCTGGTGGAGCGCGGCTGCGCGCTCGCGACGACGTCCGAGATCGCAGCACGCGCCGGCGTCACCCGCGGCGCGCTCAACCATCACTTTTCCGGCAAGGACGATCTGATCGTCCAGTCCGTGAGTCATCTGCTGCAGGGCTGGATCGGCGAGATCCGGCGGGTTGCCGAGCTCGTCAAGGCCGGCAGCCTGTCCCTGTCCGACTTCGTCGACCGGATGTGGGAGCTGTTCTCCGGCCGGCTCTTCCTGGTGACGCTCGAGCATGTGACCGCCGCCCGGCACAATCCCTATCTGCGCGAGCAACTGGTTTCGGTGACGCGCGAGTTCCACGCCGCCCTCGACGGCACCTGGCAGGATTTCTTCGACGGAACCGGCCTGCAGAAGCCCGAGGTGGAGGCGGCGTTCAACGCCACGCTCTGCCTGATGCGCGGCATGAGCCTGCAGACCATCCTGCGCGACGATCCCGCCTATTATGCGCGGCTTCTCGGCTTCTGGAAGACGGTCCTGGCCGGACATTCTCAGCAGAGCCGCGCCGGCGAGGGCGCCATTTCCGATCCGACCAAGCAAGGCATGCACCCGTGACACAGGCTATCATTTTCGAGAATGCGAGGCTGCTCGACGGCACCAGCCCCGAAGGCGAGCGCGACCGCTTCGTGCGCGTCGAGGGCGGGCTGATCCGCGAGGTCTCCGACCGCCCGATCGCCGATGGCGGCGCGCGGCGCATCGATCTCAAGGGTCGGACGCTTATGCCG
>JAEXUU010000393.1 GCA_023452965.1 Pseudomonadota bacterium
CGGCTTTGGCGTCGGGCGGAATTCGGGACCGGGACGGAAGGCCAGCGTCACGCCGGTGAAGCGCCGCCCGAATTCCTCGCGGCCGATCTCGCGTCGGCCATGGGCGGGGTCGTTGACGGTGAAGCCACGCCGGCCGATCCCCTCCAGCACGACGAAATGGTTGAAGTCCCAGAACAGGATCTGCGGCAGCGGCAGATCGGCGAGGTCCTCGACCTCGCGGCTATAGGCGCTGGCCTCCAGTCCGCGCCGCCCGGCCGCATCGACGATATCGGCAGCCGAGACGCCGTCGCGCGAGACCCCGCAACTGTCCCTGACGGCATCGAGCGTCTCCCAGCGCCCGAAGGCGGCGAGAACCATAGCTAGGCAGGCCGCCCCGCATTCCGCAGCCTCCATCTGCAGGACGGTCGGAACCGGTCCGGCGCGCCTGACTGGCCCAGGGCCGCGTTCAGCCATGGCGGCCTTCCGGCAGCAGAGCTGCAACCATCATTTCGCGATTGCCCGCAGCGCCGCGAAGCCGATCTCGATCTGCTCGGCGCTCGAAGCGCCGCGCTCGGCGGCCTTGGCCAGCTCGACATAGGCCGCCTTGAGTGCGTCGTCCGGATAGTCCGGGACCGGCCCGCCGGCGCGCTGCGCCACCTGCTTCTCGAGGTCGACCACCGTCAGGAAGGCGACGAGCCTCGTCTTGCCCTGCGCCAGGACATTGTCGAAATAGCCGATGGTCAGGACGCGCCTGGCGGCTTTGTAGGCCTCGTCGAGCGACGCCGCCGGAGGGTCGGCGTCCTTGGCCATGGCGGCGGCGCCGATCTTGCCGATCCACTCGGCCTGCGAATCCGACCAGCCATCCGCCTTAGCCCGGCGGCTCAGCGTCTCCTCGACCGAGGTGCCGGGTTGCTCGGCCTGGACCAGGACCGGCGGCTGCGGAGGCATGGCGAACGGCACGAACATCATCTTCTCATCCTTCCGCGGCGGAATCCGGCGAACGCGGGATCAGCTCAGGCCGCGCTCGCTCAGCTCGCGGATCACGCCATAGCCGGTGGCGATCTGGTCTTCGGTGGAAAGCCCCTTCTCCGCCGCCGCCTCGACGGCGCGGCAGGCCTCGAGCAGGATCGGGTCCGGATAGTCCGGCGCCGCATCGCCGCGCCGCTCGGCGACCTGCTTTTCGAGGTCGATCACGGTCAGGAAGGCGGTGTAGCGGTTCTTGCCCTCGTCAAGAGCGTTGTCGAAATAGCCGGCGGCGAGCTTGCGCCGCGCGAAGGCATAGGCCTGTTCCAGCGCCTCGGTGCCCGGCACGCCATCGGCCACCGCCTGGAAAAGCGGCTGCTTGGCGAGTTTGTCGAGCCAGTCGGCCTGCGACTTCGACCAGCCCTCGGCCTCGGCCCGCTCCAGGATCTTCTTGCGGGAGCTGGCATCGAGCTCGGCAGCGGCCGGCGGCAGGTCGCGCGCCAGCTCGGCCTTATAGGCGGCGATCTCCTCGGGAGAACTCTTGTCGTTGATCATCGCTCATCCTCTCGATTGTGCGTGTCGACGCGTAGCGCGCCTCAGCTGAACAGGCCGCGGAAGAAGCCGCCAACCGGGTTGTTGGTCAGATGGCCGAGGACCTTCGCACCGAAATTGCCCTTTTCGATGTCGCGGGCCGCATCCTGCATCGCCTGCTTGACGTTGCTCTCGATCTTGAAGTTGAGCTGGAGACCGATGCCGAGCGCGGCGCCGACATTCAGGCTCGCGGCGACCTTGCCGTCCTTGATCTCGAAATCGCCGTCGAGCTTGGCGCCGATCTTGCCGATATAGGCACCGGCGCCGATGTCGGCCCCGCCATTCTTGCCGTGGAAGCCGGTCGTGCCCTCGACGCCGACCCCGGCCGAAGCCTCGGCGCCGACGCCGATCTTGGCCTTGACCTTGCCGTCCTTGGCGAAGGGATTGAACGTGACCTCGGCCTCGGCCTTCGCTTCGGCCTTCGCCTTGGCGTAGACCTCGAGATCGTTGCGGATGGTGTGGTCGCCGACCTTGGTCTCGCTGGTCAGGTTCGCCTTCACCGAGGCCTCGACCGAGGCCTTGGCCTGCAGCGACAACCCGTCGAAGCCGAGGCGCGCGCCGGCCTTGGCATTCGCCTCGGCATGGGCGGTGGCTGCGATGGTGTGCTTGTGCTCGACATCGCCGAACTTGGTGGTGTGCGAGTGGCTGGCCTCGGCATGGGCCGTGACCTTGGTCGCGGCTTCGGCGCTGACGCTGTTGGCCGTCACCACCGCCTTGGCGCTGTTCTCGAAGGACGCACCGGCATAGGCCTTGCTGGTGACGGTGGTCGAGACGCCATTGCCGTGGTCGGTCGTCTTGCTGTCCTCGATGCCGGCCTCGGCACGGATGTTCCAATAGGCGCTCGCCCCGCGACCGACGCCGTTGGTGTAGGTGGTGGTGCCGCTCTCGGTCTTCACCTGAGCAACGGTGGTGCGCTCCTTGGTAACGTCGCCGTCAGTCGTCTTGACCTTGGTGATGCCGCCGGCGAGCACGTTCTCGTGGTCGGTGCTGTACAGCTTGCCGGCCGCCTTGGCGGCGTCCTTGTCGGCCTGCTCGAGCAGCTTCGAGCCGTATTCGTTGGCCTTGCCCCAGCCCTTCTCGGCCACCGCGCGAACCTGGTCGGCGCGGCCCGGCTTCGGCGGCTCGACACTCTTCGTCGCCATCTGCTTCGGCATGGTGTCGGCGCGGGGACGGGTTTCCTCGGCCTTGTCCTTGCCGGTCTTGACCGGGTTGGCGCCGACCGAGTTCGAGCGTTCCTTGCCGCCGGCCTCGCCGGCAGCCTTCTTGGCGGCGGCCTGGGTCGCGGCCTCGCCGCTGAGCTTCTCCTTCGAGCCCTGGAGCTGCTGCTTCGCCTCGGCGAACTTCTTCTGGGCGGCCTCGGAGGCCGCCTCGGTCGCGGCTTCCTTGGCCTTGGCGTCGTTGTGGGCAGCGGTGGTCTTCTCGACCTGGTTCTGGCTGACCGCCTCGCGGTAGAGCGCATCGCCGTGCGCCTTGACCGCCTCCTTCATCTGGGCGGGGTCCTGCTTGGCGGCAGCGAGCTTGACCCCGGCCTCGGTGCCCGGGACCCTGGCCTTGGCGATATCGCGCTCGGCCTCGGCGAGCCGCTTGGCCTCGCCGGTCTTGGCCTGCGAGTGCTGCGCGTCCTTGTGAGCCTTGTCGGCGTCGCGCATGTCCTTCAGCGGATTCTCGGCAGCCTTCTGCTGCTGCCGTACCTGCTCCTGAAGCTCGGCCTTCTTGTCGGCCGCCTGCTTGGCCTTGGCCGTATCCCACTTGTCGGTGAGGTTCTTCTGGGCCTCGACCTTCTGCGCCTTGTCGGCCTCAGCCTTGGCGGCGTCGCGCGCCGGTGTGGAGACGGAGGACTCCCATTTCTGGGTGGTCTTGCCGGTGACGGGGTCCTTGACCGGTACGGTCTTCACCTCGGCCTTGGCATAGGTGTCGGAGACCGCGAGCTTGCCGGCGGGCGCCGCAGTCTTGCCGGTGGCGTTCTTGCGGAAGCTTTCCTCGACATCCCGGCTGAAATCCGGCTGGCCCTTCTTGCCGCCCTGGATTTCCTGGAGCTGCGCGTCGAGTTGCTTGAACAGCGGATCGCCCGCCTGCGCCTTCGCCGCGACCTGGGCCGGGGTCAGGTTCTCCTTCGCCCTTGTCTCCTGGTTCGACATCACGATCCTGACGCCATCGGCGTCGCCCTTCTGACCCCAGGCGACGAAAGTGACCCTGGCGTCGGAAGGCGACTTGCCCGGGCTCTTCGAGCCGGACTCGACGACCAGCCGCAGGTCGAAGCGCTTGTCCTCGCCGTAATTGACCTTGCTCTCCAGCACCGTCGCGGCGGGCTTGGCGGCCGAAGCCTTGTCGGCGCCCGACGCATCGAGCTTGACCTGCGGCGCGACGGGCGGCGCCACGTCCTGCTTGCCGGCCGTCAGGGCGATCGCGAAATCACCGTCGATGTGCTTCTTCTCATTGGGGTTGGCACCGCCGACGATCGACTTCAGCACGTCGAGCGAAATGGAGCCCTGCTGCCGGCGCGACTTGCCGTCTCGATCCTGAGTCTGCGTCATGTCCGCACGCGCGACATCGGTCGCGCTCCCTCTCGTTGAGCCAATACCCGGTTGCCGATGCTGCGCTTCTTGTTTTTTGTCGGCTCAGGACCTGCGATCCCGGCCGATAATGACTGCCGAAGCACTAGCGGCCGACAGATTGCCGTTGAGTTAAAAACTCGGATTTCCTTGCATTTCGATGACGCAACAGCGCCCTGCGATAGGCAAAAGCTAGAAGACGGCGCTTACATCAACCTTACGGAAGCAAACGTCCGCAGCCCCGCCATCAACGAGCGCGCCGGCAGCTCGCGGCTCGGAAAGCCGGGCCACTCAACGAGCGGCGCTCGGCCGGAGCGCGCGCCATTTGCGATTGTTCAACGTTTGGACGGCTTATCTGGGCGCGCGTTTTTGGGCGGAATCGCCGGGGATCACTGAGCGAGCCTCATCCCGGCAGGAGAGCGGGGGCCAGACAACTTGTGAGACTGCTGCTCATCGAAGACAATGAAGACCTCGCCAAGCTGATCGGCAGCCAGCTGGAAGCCGGCGGCTACGGCGTCGACCGGGTCGATAGCGTCGCGGACGCGATCGCGGTGCTGGATTCCCGCAACTACACCGCCATGATCCTCGACCTCGGCCTGCCGGACGGCGACGGGCTGAAGGTGCTGCGTCATGTCCGCAGCCAGCAGCTTCCCCTGCCGGTGCTGATCCTGAGTGCGCGCGGCGCCATGGACGAGCGGGTCAAGGGCCTGGAACAGGGCGCCGACGACTATCTCGCCAAGCCCTTCGCCTTCGAGGAACTCAAGGCCCGGCTGGCGGCCCTGCTGCGTCGGCCCGGCGCCCTTCTCGGGGCACAGCTGACCGTGAGCAACCTCGTCTTCGACACCCACGGGCGGCAGGCGAGCGTCGAGGAAAGGCCCCTCGCCTTGTCGGCGCGCGAGACCCAGCTGCTCGAATTGCTAATGCGCCGTGCCGACAAGATCGTGCCGAAAAGCTCGGTGGAGGACCAGCTCTTCGGCCTCGACGACGAGTTCGGCTCCAATGCGGTCGAGGTCTATATTCACCGGCTGCGCAAGCGCCTGCAGGACGGCAACGCGGCCGTGACGATCAACACGGTGCGGGGCGTCGGCTATGTGCTGACCGCGGTGGCCTGATGCGACCCGGCCGCAGCCTGCTGTCGAAAATCTTCCTGCTCCAGGCGGCGGTCCTGTGCCTGGCCGCCCTCGCGGTGCCGGTTGCCATCGATGCGATGCTGCAGCGGCGCGCCTCCTTCTTCGAGGGCAAGGTCCTGACGGACCGGGCACGGCTGATCGCGGAGGCGCTGGTCGCAGCGCCCGATGGCAGCCTGACGTTGGCACCCGGGCGTTATTCGCGGGAAGGCGAAAGCGGCGAGTTCGGCTATGCGGTGGTCGAGGCGACGGGCGAGGTGCGCGTAACCTCCTCTTCCTTCGCCAAGCGCCTGCTGGCCCATCTCGACCGCGGCGAGCAGCCCAAGTTCTTCTCGCTGGCCGAGGGCGGACGCCAGTACCGGGCGGTGAGCTTCCCGGTGACGGTCGAGGACCGACCCTACTGGGTCATTCTCGGGTGGAACCTCAGCCAGGAGGACGTGATCCACGACGATCTGCTGCACAACTTCCTGTGGAGCGCCCTGGCCGTCGCGGTGCCGCTGCTCCTTCTGCTGCTGGCCCTGAACGCGGTGATCGTGAAGCGCTTCTTCCGCCCGGTGCTCGACGTATCCCGGCGGGTGGCGGCACTCGATCCGGCGCGCAGCGACGCGCGTCTCGCGACGGCCGACCTGCCGGCCGAAGTGCTGCCGCTCGCCCAGGCCTTCAACGTCGCGCTGACCCGCGTCGAGCAGAGCTACAAAGTCCAGAAGGAGTTCACGGCCGACGCCGCTCATGAGCTACGCACCCCGCTGGCGGTGCTCGATGCGCGCTTGCAGACCTTGCCGGCATCCGAGGAGCGGACGGCCCTGCTCGCGGATGCTCGACTGATGGCCCGCATCGTCAACCAGCTGCTCGACATGGCGACGCTCGAGCAGGAGAACCGGGCGGCCGGAGAGACCGACCTGCTCGATGTCAGCCGCTCTGTGGTCGGGGACCTCGCGATCGAGGCCATCAAGAAGGGGCAATCGCTCGGGCTGGTCGAGCCTGAAGGGCTGTCCAGCCTGCGTGTCCAGGCGCATGAGCAGGATGTCTGGCACATGCTGCGCAACCTCGTGGAGAACGCCATCCGTCATACACCGGCCGGTACCACGATCGACGTCGTCCTGGGCAAGGATGGCAGCCTGACCGTGCAGGACGATGGCCCGGGGATCCCGGAGGATTTGCACGAGCACATCTTCAAGCGTTTCTGGCGGCGCAAACGCAGCGGCGGTTCGGGCGCCGGTCTCGGCATGGCGATCGTCCAGCGCGTCGCCCAGTCCAATGGCGGCTCGATCACGCTGCGCTCGGCCGAAGGCCAGGGAACTGCCTTCATCATTCGCCTGCCGCTGGCGCAAGGAGCCGAAGCCGCCGCGGAACTCTCCCGCTCGCGCTGAGCCAGGCCCTGCGTTCATGAGGGTTGACGCGCCCGGTGCGCTGCTGGTCACCTGCCACTGCGAACCGCCCGCGGCGGTGCGCTGACCCAGATCCACAGGAAGGCTTCCGATGGACAACCCCGTCGTCGACAGACCGGACCAGAGCCGCTTCGAGCTGGCGATCGGCGACGAGCTCGCCCTCGCCTATTACCGCATCGAAGGCGACCGGATCGTCCTCACCCATACCGAGGTCCCCCAGGCGCTCTCGGGCCAGGGTGTCGGCTCGCGTCTGGCGAAGGGTGTATTCGAGCAGATCCGGGCGAGCGGACGCAAGGTCGTGCCGCGCTGTTCCTTCATGGCCAGCTGGGTGGGCCGGCATCCGGAATACAGCGACATCGTCGACGGCTAGGCCGCGTCAGCGAGCCTCACCCTCGAGGCCTGCACAAACCTTGCGGAGCGCCGGGCAGAGCCGGTAGGTGGGCGACGCCGTCCGGGCGCGCGACGAAACCCGTGCGAACAGCCGGCATCCCATGCCGACCGCAGTGCCCGCCGGCGCTGCGGCAGCCGCCCCTCGACATCCGGGAGGCGTCGACCTCGAGAGCCCTTTGATGCCGACTGAACAGTACCTGCTGACCCTGTCCTGCCCCAACCGCCCGGGCATCGTCGCCGCCGTGTCGCGCCATCTCTTCGAATGCGGCGGCAACATCCAGGAGGCCAACCAGTTCGACGATGTCGAGACGGGCGACTTCTTCATGCGCGTTGTCTTCAATTTCCCGGAAGGCGGTTCGCTCGCGCAGTTCCGCGAGGGCTTCGGCGCGATCGCCGAGCACCATGCGATGAGCTGGCATGCAAGGCCGCGTCGCGAGCGCCAGCGCGTGCTGCTGCTGGTCTCGAAATTCGACCATTGCCTGGCCGACCTGCTCTATCGCTGGCGCACCGGCGAGCTCGACATGGAGATCGCCGGCATCGTCTCGAACTATCCGCGCGAGATCTACCAGCACCTCGATTTCGAAGGCATCCCCTTCCACCATCTGCCGATCAGCAAGGACACCAAGCCGCAGCAGGAAGCGCAGATCTGGGCGCTGGTGCAGGAAGCGCGCGCCGACCTCGTCATCCTCGCCCGCTACATGCAGGTGCTGTCCGACGATCTCGCCGGCAAGCTCGCGGGACGCTGCATCAACATCCACCACTCCTTCCTGCCAGGCTTCAAGGGCGCCAAGCCCTATCACCAGGCGCATTCGCGCGGGGTGAAGCTGATCGGCGCCACCGCTCACTATGTGACGGCCGATCTCGACGAGGGGCCGATCATCGAGCAGGACATCGAGCGCATCAGCCATCACGACACGCCGGAGGACCTGGTCCGCAAGGGCCGCGACATCGAGCGGCGCGTCCTCGCCCGCGCCGTCGCCTGGCATCTCGACGGGCGCGTCCTCGGCAATGGCAGCAAGACCGTGGTCTTCCGGGACTGACGCCCAAGCGTCGACGGACGCCGCAAGGCACAAAGGCAAAGGGAGCAGACCGAGGGCTGCTCCCTTTTGTGAGGCAGGCGTTGTTCCGGCGCATCGAGGACAGCGCCCGGGATCGTGGCCCTACAGAACGACCACCTTCGAGCCGCTCGGAATGCGGTTGTAGAGGTCGATCACGTCCTGGTTCATCATCCGGATGCAGCCGGAGGACACGGCTTCGCCGATCGTCTCGGGCTCGTTGGTGCCGTGGATGCGGTAGAGCGTGTCCTGGCCGTTCTTGAACAGATAGAGCGCGCGGGCGCCGCGCGGGTTGTTCTCGCCGCCGGCCATGCCGCCCGCCCATTTGGCGTAGCGCTGCGGCTCGCGCCGGATCATGTCCCGTGTCGGCGTCCAGCGCGGCCATTGCGCCTTGCGCTCGACCACGGCCGTGCCGCTGAATTCCAGCCCGGCCTTGCCGACGCCGACGCCATAGCGCAGCGCCTTGCCGCCCTCCTGGACCAGATAGAGGAAGCGGTTCTTCGGATCGACGATCAGCGTGCCCGGCTCGTGCTTGGTCCGGTAGTCGACGAGCTGGCGGACATATTGCGGCTGCAGGTCCTCCAGATTGACGGCCGGGATGCTGAACTTCTCGCTCTCGATAGCGCTGTAGCGTTGCGCCACCAGCGGGTCGATGGCGGGCGCGGCAGCGACCTGTGGCGGCGGAGGCCGCACGGTGGTGCAGGCGGCCGCCGACAGGGCAAGGGCGATGACGGCGAGGCGCTTCGCCGACAGGAGGGCGCGGATCATGCGAGGCTTTCGGCTAAGGACGTGGGAAGTCGGGGTGAGCGGCCGGGGCGCGACTATTTCTTCGCCTGCCGGGCGCGGGCATCGGCCACGGCCTGCTTGAAGCCGTCATAGTCCAGCGTCGAGGTCCGGAACGGGCCGATGAGATAGGCCGGCGTGCCTTCGAGGCCGATGGCGTCGGCCTGGGCGAGATGACGCCGGAGGAGCGCGGTGATCGCGTCCGACTTCGCTTTGAGATCGGCCTGGAGCCTGGTCATGTCGACGCCGGCCGCCTGGATCGCGCCAAGGATCTTGTCCTTGGGAATCCGCATGCTCGGCAGCGCCATCAGCGCATGGTGCACGGTCTCGTACTTGCCCTGGTAATGCGCTCCGAGCGCAAGCTGGGCGCCGTAGACCGAGGCGTCGCCGAGAATCGGCCAGTCCTTGTAGACCAGCCTGATCCTGCCGTCGGTCTTGACGATGCGGGCGAGATCGGGAGCTGTCTTCTTGCAGTAGGGGCAGTTGTAGTCGAGGAAGGCGGCGATGGTGACGTCGCCCTTCAAATTGCCGCCATTGGGCGCTTCGGGATCGTTGAGCACCGCATCGGCGCCGGTCTCCACCGCCCAGGCCGAAGAGGCTCCCAGCAGCATCGGGACGCTGGTCAGGGCGAGACCTGAGACGGCCAGTCGGGCGAGAGCAGTGCGGCGGTTCATCGGCATCTCCAGCAGGACGAGATGGTCGGGCCCGATGTCCGGCGGCAAGATGCCGGCCAGACATTGGCGACCTTTCGATCGGTTGAAGCCGCCCTGTCGAAGCTCCAGCTTAAGCCAGCCTTAAGGCTGGGCTGTCTGGTCGCGGGCGAAGGAGCGAGCGCATGCGCATTCTCGTGGTCGAGGACGACCCGATCCTCGCCGACGGCCTCGCGGTCGGCCTCGGCCTTGCCGGAATGACCGTCGACCGGGTGGAGACCTGCGCCGATGCCCGCGCCGCGCTCGCGACCTCGACCTTCGACGCCATGGTGCTCGACCTGATGCTGCCGGACGGCTCGGGGTTGGACGTGCTCGGCGAGATGCGCCGGCGCGGCGACCGGACCCCGATCCTGCTGCTGACCGCGATGGACGACACACCCGACCGCGTCCGCGGCCTCGACAGCGGCGCCGACGATTATCTCGGCAAGCCCTTCGACCTCGACGAGCTGAGCGCGCGCGTCCGGGCGATCGCCCGGCGCGGCAATGGCCGGGCGGCGCCCTGCCTGACCGCCTGCGGCGTCGTGCTCGACCCTGCCAGCCTCTCCGCGACGCTGAACGGGGCACCGCTCAGCCTCTCGCGCCGCGAGTTCGCGGTGCTCTCGGCCCTCATGGAACGTCCCGGCATCGTGCTCTCGAAACCGGAGATCGAGGACCGGCTCTATGGCTGGCAGGAAGAGATCGAGAGCAATGCGGTGGAGGTCCATATCCACCATCTGCGCGCCAAGATCGGGCGTGACACGATCGAGACGGTGCGCGGCCTCGGCTACCGGATCAGGGCGACCTCATGAACTCGCTGCGCGGACGGCTCTTTGCGATCCTGCTGACGGCGACCGGCGTGATCTGGCTCTCGGCCGTGGCCTGGATCTATTCGAACACGCATCGCGAGCTCGAGCACGTCCTCGACACGCGCCTGCAGGAAGCGGCGCGGATGGTGAACTCGCTGGTCGGAAGCGCCAATATGACGGTCGCCATGGCCGCCCTGCCCGGCCCGCAAGCCGAAGCCCTGGGCTATGAGCGCCAGCTCTCCTGCCAGATCTGGTCCTTCGACGGCCGCCTGATGGCGCGCTCGAGCGGCACGCCGCATGGCCGCCTGACCGAGGTTCCCTCGGGCTTCTCCGACCGCATCGTCGATGGCGAGCCCTGGCGCGTCTACACCGTCGCCAACGAGGCGGCCGGGATCCACATCATGGTCGGCGACCGGCTCGGCCTGCGCGATCGTCTGGTTTCGGAATTGATCAAGGGGCTGCTCGCTCCCGCCCTGCTGATCGCGCCCCTGCTCGGAGTGCTGATCTGGATCAGTCTCGGCCGCGGGCTGCGCCCGCTACGGGCGATGGCGCATGACGTCGGCACCCGCGATGCCGACGATATGAGTCCGGTCGACGCCGCCCATGCGCCCGCCGAGGTGAAGCCGCTGGCCCAGGCCCTGAACGGGCTCTTCGCCAAGGTCGAGACGGCGCGCCGGCACGAGCGCGAGGTCACCGCCTTCGCCGCGCACGAGCTGCGCACACCGCTGGCGGGCCTGAAGACGCAGGCGCAGATCGCGATGGCGACCGAGGATCCGGCGGTGCGGCAGGGAGCGCTGCAGCGGATCGTGCTGTCGGTCGACCGGACGACGAGGCTGGTTCGGCAGTTGCTGGCGCTGGCGAAACTCGACGCAAGCGGTGCCGCTCCGGCCCGGGAAGCCTTGCAGGCCGGCGCGCTCTTCGACGAGATCACCGACAGCGCGCCCGGCGCCGCTCAGCAGGTCTCAATCTCGCTCGATCCCGCCCTCCGGAGCGTGACGATCCAGGCCAGCCGCGAACTCCTGACCCTGGCGCTGCGGAATCTGCACGAGAACGCGGTCCAGCATTCGCCGGCCGGCGGCAGGATCGTCTGGCGGGCAACCGCGAGCGGTCACGGCATCGCCATCGAGGATGAGGGGCCGGGGATTCCCGAGGACGAGATGGCACTCGTCACGCAGCGCTTCTTCCGCGGCCGGCACAAGAGCGCGATCGGCACCGGGCTCGGCCTCGCCATCGCCGATGCCGCCGCCAGGCGCCTGGGCGCCTCGCTGCGGCTGAGCAATCGGGCGGATCGCTCGGGCCTGCGGGCCGAGATCGAGATCGGCCCCTGAGCCATCGCGATCTCAGCCTTCAGAAGCGGCGTCCGCTCAACCGCCGCGGGCCTCGACCACCCTGCGACAGCCATCCGAGAGCTTCGCCTTGTTGTCGCGCAGGCAGGCGTTCATCTGCGGGGGCTTGCCGACGAAAGAAGCGCAGAACTTCATCGCATCCGAGCGGCAGGCCGCGCGCTCCTGTGCGGTGGGTTCTCCCTGGGCGAGCGCGCCTGAAGCGCCGAGCAGCAGAATGGCGCAGGCGACGAGAAGAGACCTGTTCATCGGATCGTCCTTTCACCGTGAGCATCCGGCCCGGGCGGTCCGGGCGGCAGAGTGGTCAGAACATCGCGGCCGATGCCATGGTCATGGCGCCGCCGCGGAGGGTTTTGCAGTCAAGGGCACGGCAACGGTGGCGGCATCCGGGGCCGCCGCCGGCATGTCAGCGGCCGGTGCGACCGGCAGCTCGGCGACCGAGACCGAGACCGGCCCCGGACTGCCGGTCATCCGCGACTCTTCGGCGACCTCCTCGATCAGATGCCGCACCAGCGGCGGAACGCGCTCGATCGCCGGCGCCACCATGTCGAAGCCGAAGCCTATGCTGCCGCCGGTATCGTCCTGCGGGTCGACCCGAATGACCGCGATGTCGCCGACGATCGCGGCATGGATCGTCGGCTCGCTGCGCAGCGCGGCCACCGCATTGCGCCTGAAACGGGTCATCCCCGCCTGTCCGGGCAACGTCGCGAAGGGCACTTCGACCGTCACATGCACCAGCCGGCGGCTATGGTTGGTGACGGTGCCGAGTTCGCCGAGCGGGATGGTGTGGACGCGGCCGGACTGGTCGCGCAGGCGGACGCTGCGCAGATTGATCTGCTCGAGCCGGCCGCAGCGGCCGGCGGCCTCGATGGTCTCCCCCAACCTGAAGACGTCGTCGAGCATGTAGAAGACGCCGGAGACGATGTCCTTGACCAGCGTCTGCGAGCCGAAGCTGATCGCGAGGCCGACGATGCTGGCGCCGGCGAGCAAGGGCGTGGTGTCGATGCCCAGGGTCGAGAGCGCGACCAGCAGGAACACCACTCCGATCACTCCGATCGCGACGAAGCGCAGGATCGGCAGCACGGTGGTGAGCCGCGCCATCCGGTCATCGCTCGGATCAGAGCCGGGCCCGGCCTCGCCCGGCGTCAGCTTCGCCTCCGTCCAGACATGGATCACGGCCGACAAGGTGACGGCGAGGACGAGGATGAAGGAGGCGAAGGTCAGGCGGTGCGTGAAGCTGAGCCAGGCCTCCGGCGTGAAGCCGCCGAACACGTCCCGCCACCAGAACTGGATGACGATGCGGACCAGCAGCGCCGCCGCCAGCGCATCGACGACGACCCGGACGACGAAGAAGCGGCGCATGATCTCGGGCTTGCGGGAATCGCGGATGCTGACCGCCAGCGCCCGATCGAGCGCGACTGCCAGCAGCAGGATCACGATCATGCCGACCGCACCGCGGTACAGGTCGAAGTCGAGCTCCATCCAGCCCCAGATCCAGAAGCTGAACAGCAAGAGGACCATGCCGGAGGCGAGCAGGCGCGTCAGCATAGGCAGACCGTGCCGGCCGAGATTTCGCAGCAATCGCAGGGCCGCCAGCGCCATGCAGAGCGCCACGACCCAGGAGATCAGCCGCAGCGAGGGCAGCGGCAGCCCCATGCGCTGCGCGGCGCCGAGCAGCGCGTTGTGCAGATGGCCGACGGCGAAGATGATGCCGAACTGCCAGACCGCCTTGCGCGCGCCGTGATCGTCGACCGCGACCAGGCGCAGACGCCGCATCGTCGGCTGGAACAGGATGTACAGGAGCGTCAGCAACAGCAGCCAGCGGATCAGCCCGGTGGTCAGGTCGCTCGGGAAGGTGCTCGTGCCGGGCTCGATGCCGAGGACGCGAACCAGAAGGAACCTGCCGGTCACGGTCGCCGCCAGCACCACGAGCGCATCGAGCCCGGTGACCCGCGTGATCCCGGCGAAGGCCGAGCGGGCCGCGCCGGCGCGCTGGCGTCGATGCCGGAGCAGGTGCCCGGTCAGCAGGTAGACGGCGAGCACCGCGCCGGCGACGAGCAGTCCCTGGGCCAGGATCACCCAGGCGGAGGGCGTGCCCGGCATGATGCGCCAGAGCGCGTCCGGAAGCAGCGGCGCTGCGTCGAGCGCGGCCAGGGCCTCCGCCTCGATGCGCTTAAGCAGCAGCGTCACGCCGTCCAGCGGCGAGGCCATCGCCGAGGCCGGCACCGGCGGTGCAGCCGGAACTGACGGGCCGCTTTGCATGCGGCGCTCCCCATTTTTCGCGCATCCACGCAGCTTGCTGCTGCTTCGGCGAGATCAGCGGGAGGGCCGATGCGCTACCACCCCAACGTCATGGGATAGTCGAAGACGCGGCTGCGATCCAGATTGTCGCAGCCGGTTCCATCGTCGCCGAGACGCGCGCAGCCCTCAGGCGCTGCCGGCGATCGCCTCGATCTTCTCGATGCCGCCGAGCTTGGGCGCGAACGAGGTCCAGACCTTGCGGGCACCAGCCTCCCAGCCGGCCCGGTCCTCGGGCTGGGCGACCTTGCCGCCCTCGGCCTTCGCCTTGGCCATCGAAGCCTCCTCGTCGGCGACGATGAGCTCGTCGAAATAGGCCGCCCCTTCCGCTGCCGCAGCCGCCAGCGCCGCCTTGTCCTCGGCCGAGAGCGACTTCCAGAAGGGCGCGGAAACGTAGACGACGCCCGTCGCCCAGATATGGCCGGTCTCGATCAGCCAGGGCACGACCTCGTGCAGCTTGAAGCCGACATAGGCCGATTTGGTCAGGTCCATCGCGTCGACGACGCCGCTCTTCAGGGCGTTGTAGGTCTCCGGGATCGGGATCGGGGTCGGGAAGGCGCCGAAGCCCGACCAGAGTTCGGTGTGCAGCGGGCTCTGGATCACCCGGATGCGCTTGCCCTTGATGCCGGCCGGGGTGGTGATCGGCTCCTTGGCGAGGAGATGGCGGGCGCCATAGTTGATGAAGCCGAGGACGACGAAGCCCTGCGCCTCGTACTTCCCCTTGAGCTCGCTGCCGAGCGGTCCGGCGAGCACCCGCTTCAGGTGTCCGCGATCGCGGAACAGGAAGGGCAGATCGAGGACCTGGCCGTCCGGCACCCAGCCCGACAGCGCCGAGATGGTCGAAAGCGAGGCCTGGACCGAGCCGAGCTTGATGCCTTCGGCAACCTCCTTCTCGCCGCCGAGCGCGGCATTGGCGACGATGCGCAGGTCGAAGCGGCCCGGCGCGGTCTTCGCCAGGATCTCGGCGATCCTGCGCCAGATCTTGGTCTCCGGCTTGTCCTCGCCCAGCAGCGAGGCGACCGTGACCGGCCTGCCGGCGGCGAGGCCTGCGCGGGCTGAGAGGATGACGGGCGCTGCGACGAGCCCGGCGGCGATCCGGCGGCGGGTGAAGGACATCAGAACAGCTCCTTGATCGAAGGCGGAAGCGAAGGCCAGGCGGCAGCGCCGAGGCAGAGGACGGCGAGCGCCGCGAGCAGGCTGGCGAGCAGCGGCAGCACCGCTCTGAACACCGCCGCTGCCGGCACGCGGGTGATGCCGCTGACGACATAGACGAGGATGCCGAGCGGCGGCGTCAGCCCGTGGATCATCAGGTTGACGACGAGGATAACGCCGAACTGGATCGGATCGAGGCCGGCAGCGATCGCCACTGGCAGCATCAACGGCGCGAGCAGCAGGATCGCGGCACCGATATCGAGGAAGAGCCCGGCGACGAGCAGGACGAGGTTGGCCAGCAGCATCACCGCATAGGGCCCGCCGCCGAATGCGGTGACGAGAGCAGCCATGTGCTCGGAAACCCGGTCGACCGCGAGCAGGCTGGCGAGCAGCGGCAGCACCGCTCTGAACACCGCC
>JAEXUU010000425.1 GCA_023452965.1 Pseudomonadota bacterium
CACCCACACCGTGCCGCATGGCGACCGCTCGGACGTGGTGATCGAGCCCTGGCTGACCGACCAGTGGTATGTCGACGTCAAGCCGCTGGCCAATCGCGCGCTCAAGGCGGTCAAGGACGGCCGCACCAGGATCACGCCCGAGAGCTGGACCAAGACCTACAATGACTGGCTCGAGAACATCGAGCCCTGGTGCGTCTCGCGCCAGCTCTGGTGGGGCCACCAGATCCCGGCCTGGTACGGGCCGGATGGCGAGTGCTTCGTCGCGGAGTCGGAGGCCGCCGCGCAGGCGCAGGCGCTCGGCCATTATGGCGGCCCGGTCGCGCTGACCCGCGATGCGGACGTGCTCGACACCTGGTTCTCTTCGGCGCTCTGGCCGTTCTCGACGCTTGGCTGGCCGGAGGAGACGGCCGAGCTCAAGCGCTACTACCCGACGGCGACGCTGGTCACCGCCTTCGACATCATCTTCTTCTGGGTCGCCCGGATGATGATGATGGGCCTCAACTTCATGGACGAGGTGCCGTTCAAGGACGTCTACATCCACGCCATCGTTCGCGACGAGAAGGGCGCGAAGATGTCGAAGTCCAAGGGCAACGTCATCGATCCGCTGGTCCTCGTCGACAAATACGGCGCGGATGCGCTGCGCTTCACGCTCTCGGCGATGGCGGCGCAGGGGCGCGACATCAAGCTCTCGACCGCGCGCGTCGAAGGCTACCGCAACTTCGCAACCAAGATCTGGAACGCCGCCCGCTTCGCCGAGTTGAATGGCTGCGTGCGGGCCGCGGGCTTCGACCCCGCCAAGGTCGCGCTGCCGCTCAACCGCTGGATCCTCTCCGAGGCGGCACGCACCGCGGACGCGATCGCCGCCGGCATCGAGAGCTTCAAGTTCAACGAGGCGGCCGACGCGGCCTATCGCTTCGTCTGGGGCCAGTTCTGCGACTGGTATCTCGAACTGTCGAAGCCGGTGCTGCAGGGCGAGGGCACTGATGCGGCCTCGCTTTCCGCCAAGGCCGAGACGCAGGCGACGGTCGCCCATGTCATCGACCTGATCTGCCAGCTGCTGCATCCGTTCATGCCGTTCCTGACCGAGGAACTCTGGGCGCAGAAGGCGGGCGACGGCGCGCCGCGGCCGGTTCCGGCCGGGGGAGATGCGCGGGTCTGCCTGACGCGCTGGCCACAGCTCGGCGCGCTGGTCAACGAAGCGGCCGAGGCCGAGATCGGCTTCGTCGTCGACCTGATCTCCGACATCCGCTCGGTCCGTTCGGAGACCAATGTCCCCGGCGGGGCGCAGGTGCCGCTGGTGCTGGTCAAGCCGAGCGCCGCGACGCGCGCAGCCGTCGAGGCCTGGGCGCCGATGATCGAGCGTCTGGCGCGGCTCTCGGTGATCCAGTTCGCCGATGCGGCGCCCGGCCAGTCCGCCCAGATCATCGTGCGCGGCGAGATCGCGGCCCTGCCGCTCGCCGGGATCATCGATCTCGGCGCCGAGCGGACGCGGCTGGAGAAGGAGCTCGCCAAGCTCGACCAGGACATCGCCACGGTCGAGCGCAAGCTCGGCAATGCCGACTTCATGGCGCGCGCGCCCGAGGAGATCGTCGAGGAGAACCGCGAGCGCAAGGCAGCCGCCGAAGCCCGCAAGCTCAAGATCGGCGAGGCGCTCGAGCGCCTGTCCTGAGACGAATGTCGGGGTGGTTCTTTCAGGGCCGCCCCGACCATTTGTCGTCACGAAACGGTCGCGCTGCTGACATTCGCCTAAGAGAATTCTGGCGTCCGGCCGCAGGATCGCGTAGATGCATGCGGCGCACAGCATCCATGCGCCAGGGGCGAGTCCGGGAGCGGTCGAACACTACATGCTGAAGCGTGCTTACGACTGGTGCGTCTCCTATGCGTCGCACCCCGCAGCGCCCTGGCTGCTCTTCGCCATCACCTTCGTCGAAAGTTCGGTCAGCCCGCTGCCGCCGATCCCGCTCCTGATCCCGATGTGCATCGCGCGTCCGGACCGCGCCTGGTTCTATGCCGGCGTCTGCTCGCTCGGCGCCGTGACCGGCGGTTATCTCGGCTATGCGATCGGCGCGCTGCTCTATGAATCGGTCGGAGCCTGGCTGATCGGCATCTACGGCCTGCAGGAAAAGGCCGCGCACCTGATCCACACCTCGCAGGACTACTGGTTCTGGGTGCTGCTGACCAAGGGCCTGACGCCGATCCCGTTCAAGATCGTCACGATCATGTCCGGCTTCCTGCACTTCGATCTCTGGAAGTTCACCGTCGGCATGGTGATCTCGCGCGTCACTTTCTTCGCGATGATCGCGGTGGCGCTGCGCTATTACGGCGACGACATCCGGATCTTCATCGAAAAGCACCTGCCGATGACGGCGCTGGCGCTGGTCGTGGTCGTCGTCGGCGGCTTCTTCGTCCTGCCCATGGTGCTGTGACGGCGGCGCCGCCGCGAAAGCGCCGCACTAGCCGACAATCCTCCTGAGAAGCTACGCTGGCCGTGCGCGGAAGGCCGGCTGCAGTCTTGGCAGCGGAGGCAAGGAGGCGGCGGGCGATGAGCATGCGGCGCCCCGACCTGACCGGTCGTCTCGATTTCGCGACCTTCGCGCGCGAGTTCAACCGTTGCCTCGAACAGGACCGCACGATCGCCGTGCCCTATTGGCAGAGCATCGTCGCGGCGGTTCCGCCAACCCTGCAGGACTTCCTCTGGCGCGTCGTGGAGACGCGGCTCAGCCCGCGCGCCGAGGCCCGGCTGCGCGCCCTGCCGGCCGCGCGCGACCTCTACTCCGAGATCCTGAATGTGCGCTTCCGGCGCCCGGCGGGCCTGCGCCCACAGTTCCGGACTCCGAAGCAGGAGTTCGATTCCTACGCGGCGATCTATTGGCGCTTCGCCTCGCCGGCCGCGCGGTTCGACCTCAATTTCGGGCGGCTGGTGATGTTGTCGCTGCGCACCGAGAGCAGCACGCTCGCCCATCGCGGCAAGGGCTCCTATGACGACACGCTGGTGATCATGCGCCGCTGTGGCCGCTTCCGGCATCTCGCGATCTTCCCGATCTGCACCGAGCCCGGCGCGCAATATTCCCAGCGGGCGAGCACCACCACGGACAAGCGCTACAAGGGCGTGAAGTTCAGCAAGACCGAAGGCAACGACATCGACAAGGACGGGATCAGGGATGCCGGGCGCCTGACCGAGGGCACCTACCAGTATTTCGAGAAAAGGGGCGGCCATCTCGGCAACCGCGCCTTCATCGTCGGGATCGACCAGATCGTCGAGCGCGACACGGATGGCGATGGCCGCTTCACAGAACAGGACAGGAAGCGGATCGACCCGAAGGGGGCCGGCAAGACGATGTATATCCATCAGGGCGGCGCCGACACCGTGCTGGAGCCCAACACCTGGTCGGCCGGCTGCCAGACCATCCCGAAGAACCGCTATGCCAACTTCCTGAAGGCGGTCGGCAAGCCGAACTCCTTCTACTATGTGCTCGTCAATGCCGCGGCCTGAGCCCCGCCCCGCAGCTGGTAGGGGCCGGGGCATCGCCATTGTCACGCTGGCCCTGGCTGTGGGCGCCGCCGCGCCGGTGCTCGCGCAGTCCGGCGCCCTGTCGCCGCCGGCCGGGCAGGCGCGCTGCTCTTTCGGCGCCTTCGTCAACGAGACCGACCCAGAGGGCCTGAACGTTCGCGCCGGCCCCGGCGTTGGGCACAAGATCATCGGGCGGCTGCCGCCGGTGACCCAGAGCAAGTCCGATCCGCCGATCCGGGCGATGGTCGAGGTCGAGGTCACGGCTGGCAGCGATGGCTGGTTCCAGATCCGCAAGGCACGCGACAACGAGGCGCTGACCGAAGCCGCCGCGCGGCCGATGTTCAAGGGCAGCGGCTGGGTGAGCGGCCGCAAGCTCACCGTGAAGTCGCAGGCCGATACCGGCCGCGAGCGGCCGGATGCCAAGGCCCCGGCGATCATCGTGGGGCGGGACGGCTTGGCCTTCGACAGCGACGCCTTCATCCAGAACGGGCGCCTGCTCGGCTGCAGCGGCAAATGGGCGCTGGTCGAATACGGGCCGCTGCCGGCCGGCGGCGACGTGCTGGAGGCGCTGGAGGTCAAGCCGCCGGCGCGTGCCGGGCTGGAGGCGGGCCGCTTCCGCGCCTGGCTCGACCGGATCTGCGCGGTGCAGGAG
>JAEXUU010000444.1 GCA_023452965.1 Pseudomonadota bacterium
AGCTTGGCAAGCGGCAGGGAGAGCTGGTGCGCGGTATCCGCAGGCTGCTCAAAACCTTCAGCGACGAGCCATTCGCGGGCAAGATCGAGATCGAGCTGCCGCAGGCCATTGCCCCTTCGAAGGGCGAGGGCGTGGGCGAGATCGTCTCGCGCGAAGAGGACGAACGGTTGCTGAGTGATATCGCTGTTGCCCGAAGGCTGGAGGACTGGGCGGGTCCTGTTGCGGGTGCGACAGAGATCAGCCGCGACTACGGCATCCCCAGATCGACCCTGAATCACTGGCATCACGCCGGCGACGTCATCGCGCTGCTGAAGGGGACGAAGAAGCACGTCTATCCGGGGGAGCAGTTCGTTGACGGACGGCCCGCCAAGGGCATCGGTACGATCAACGCGCTGGTCGGAAATTCTCGGATCGCCTGGCTCTGGCTCAGCCAGGCGAATGCTGCCCTCTCGGGACGTAAGCCGATCGACGTCTTGAAGCAGGATCGCGTCGACGAGGTCATCGAGGTCGCTCGTACCTATTTCGCTGCGTGACGATGCTCGACAAGGCTATTCTGCAGCGCCTCGCCGTTCTGGACGATGCCACGGACCATGTGCGGATTATCAGCCGCGAATATATGGATATCCGCTATAGCCTGCTCGATGTGCCTTGCCCGCCTCTGAAGGAGAAATGCGCATTTTGTTGAGCGTTTCGCAGCCCAGGGCTGGCGCTACCCCTTCCTTATCGAGAACGATTGCTTCGCGCGAACCGGCTCCCGCTTCGTTCCAAAATTCCCTACGAAGAGGAGGATTTGCGTCGGGGACGCCGAGCTGGTTGCATATATTCGCCCGACGAAACCACGAATTCCTCATTGCTGGCGATGCGCTTATAGGCCTGGTCCCCAAGCTTCGCGATGGTCAGAGCGGCAAAGAGATTTGCAAGGGCGATGGCCCCTCCGGACGATTCTGGAAAGGCCTGGCTCTGTGCGGGAGCCAGGAAAAACAGATCTCCCGCCAGGTCGCGCAGCGGCGCCGCGAGCGAATCGGACACGCCGATGATATGCGCTTCCGCCGATGCGGCGCGGCGGGCGAGCCTGTCCGTGGAGCGGCTGAAGGGAGCGAATGTGAAGCCGACGAACGCATCTCCGGGGCCGGCATCCTCCAAGGCTCCTTCAGGCGCACCCGCCGCGTCGTCGAGGAGGATGACGCCCCGCCGGGCCTTTCTGAGCGCGTAAGCCAGGATGAAGGCTGGCGGATAGGTGGTGCGCCGTCCCATCACGAAGACACGCGGCGCCGTGGCCAGGATATCCGTGACCCGGGCCAGAGGCTGTTCCGCGAGCGCATCGACGGCCAGACGCAGGATTTCAGCTTCAGCCGAGAAGAAGGCGCGAGCGAAAGCCATCAGGCCGTCCTCCGCGCCGGTTTCGACCAGGATGGCCCGCGCGCTCTTGATATTCCTGCGGATGGCATGCCCGGCGCTGCCGGCCTGCTTGAGCGTCGCGTCGATATAAGTCTCGCGCATTTCCCCGAACCCGGGGAACCCCAATCTCTGGGCCAGCCTTACGAAGGTCACCGGCGGCACGCGGGCCTGTCGCGCGAGTTCGCGCATCGAATACACGGCGACGTCGTTTGGATGCGACAGCACGTAGTTCGCGGCGCTTGCCATGTGCCTCCTGAGCTCGGGCAAGATGGTGCGGATTTTTTCGGTGATTTGCGCGCTGTCGGAGATCATTTCGACGCTTTCATCAGGAGTTTTGCGTCGCCTTTGCGCGCAGACCCGTTCTTGCTTTGGCGGGGACGGATTGGCCGACCGGGACGTCGGTGGGATACGGGAGCACGGCAAAAGGGGCGTTCGGGCAGCCATTTGAAGCGATTTCGCGCAGGCCGCCGTCTCCTGAAGAGGCGGCCTTCGCATGCGATGTGGCTAGAGCAGGCGGCACTCCGATGTCAGCTCCCGGCAATCGATGTCGTCCCGTCTCATGATCGTTTGGCCGAGGCGACGCTCGGGATGCCCATGCAGGCCGCAGGTGGTGCAAATGGCTCTGGCGCGGAATGTTCCATAGGCTTTTCCATCGATCAATACTGTTGCGTCGGCCCGGCTGGTCCTTGGAGGGCCTCACCTATCTGGAACAAAAGCTCCTGTTGACATATTAGGATCAAATGGTTCATATCACGTCGAACAGCTTGATTGGAGTTCTGGATGACCTCGCTCCCTCTGCACTCCAGCCCGGCCACGTCCACGACGCCTTCCCGTTCCGCGGCTGCCTTTGCCCGTGAGGCGCGCGTGGTGCCGGGCGGATCGATGCGCCAGGCATCGTGGTTCGCTCCCCATCCGCCTTATGCCTTGAGGGGGGAAGGATGCTGGGTCATCGATGTTGACGGACGCCGCATTCTCGATTGCGCCAACAATTTCTTCTCGCTTGTCCATGGACATGCGTTCGCGCCGGTGGTCGAGGCGGTGCGCGAAACCGTTGAGCGCGGAACGGCTTTCGGCCTGCCGACGGAAAGCGAAATCGAACTGGCGGAGCTTTTGGCCGCGCGCAGCCCGTTCCTGCAGCAAACGCGATTCTGCAATTCCGGAACCGAAGCGGTCATGCATGCGATCAAGGGGGCGAGGGCCATCACCGGCCGCCATCGGATCGCGAAGTTCGAGGGGTGCTACCACGGGGCGTATGACTACATCGAGGTCGGTCTCGAATCGTCACCCGACAACTGGGATGGTCCCGACGGCTTCCTGGCCCCGACGCCTTACAACAAGGGGACGCCGCCATCGGTTCTGACGGATACCGTCGTGTTGCCCAATGACGATGCGACGCGCTGCGAGGCCATTCTCAAGGCGTGCGGCGCCTCTCTGGCTGCCGTGGTGCTTGATCCGCATGCATCGAGGGCGGCGATGATGCCGATGCCCCCCGAGGTCATCGCCGCAGTGCAGGCAGCCTGCCGTCGCGACGGCATCATGCTGATCGCCGACGAGGTGATCTCTTTTCGGCTGTCTTATGCCGGCGCGTCGTCGCTCTACGGCATCGAGCCGGACTTCGTCACGCTCGCGAAGGTGATCGGAGGGGGGCTGCCGGTCGGGGCCGTATCCGGCTCGCCGGAGCGCATGGCCGTTTTCGATCATTCGCGAGGCAAGCCGGCGGTCGCCTTGGGCGGCACGTTCAGTGCCAATCCGATGAGCATGGCGGCCGGGTTGGCGACGTTGCGGCATTATGACGGCGTGGCAGTCGAGAGATTGAACGCTCTCGGCGACAGGCTGCGCGAGCGCGTCAACATGGCCTTCTCGGCGGCGCAATCTCCCGCCCGGCTCGTCGGCGCCGGCTCGCTCTTCCGGCTGCATCTCGGCGCACGCGAAATCACGGGTTACCGGAGCGCCTACCCGACCGCTGCCGAGAAGATGGCTCTTCAGCAGATCCACGGTGCCCTGCTGGAATCCGGGATCCTGGTGACGCCGAATTGTTCGGGCGCGCTCAGTACGCCGATGACGGACGCGGAAATCACGCTCCTTGCCGACGCCCTCACGGGCGCGGCTCTCAAGACGAGCGGCTGGGGCTGATGCCCAGGGGCAGGTCGGCTGAGGTCGATTGAACAGGCTATCCCCTTCGAGCAGAGGATGCGGCGGCGCAACGCGCTGGCGCTGCATGTCACAGGATTGAGAGCTCCGATATGACCAGCCAAGAGAGCAAAGTCCAAGGCGTCCGCCCGGCGAGCGGCGCCTGGCCGCCGCGCAGCATATCCGGCA
>JAEXUU010000462.1 GCA_023452965.1 Pseudomonadota bacterium
ACGAGCCGCGCCCGCCTTGCCGCGCGGGCGCGGTTCTTGCTTGAAGGCCTCCATGGACATCCTGACCGAGCGGCTCTCGCTTCGCCCCACCAAAGCCTCCGACGTGCCGGCGCTCTTCAGCTTTCTCGGCGACGCGCAGGCGATGCGGCACACCGCGCATTTCACGACATTGCGCGCCTGCCGCCGCCACGTCGCCGGGCATGAGTGGCAGCGTCGCCGGCTCGGCTGCGCGCCCTGGACGGTCCGAAACCGGAGCGACGGGGCGATCATTGGCTGGGGAGGGCTGTTCGAGGACCCGTTCGATCCGGGCTGGGGTGTCGAGCTCGGCTACTGGTTCGCGCCCTCGACCTGGGGCACGGGCTATGCGAGCGAACTCGCGGTGGCGAGCGTCGCCGAGGCGCGCGACCGGTTGCGGCTGCCGGAGCTGCGGGCCTTCGCCCGCCCGGAGAATGTCGGCTCGTGCCGGGTTCTCGAGAAGGCCGGTTTCGCAATCGAGCGCTACGTCCCCGAAATGGAACGCAATCTCTACCGACACGCGCTTGCGCGCTGACCTCAGCCGGCCAGCACCCGCTGCGGCGGGAAGGTCACCTCGACCAGCGTGCCTTCCTTCTTGACGCTGGTGATGGTCAGCGCGGCGCGGTTGGCTTCGACCAGCGCCTTGGTCAGCGGCAGGCCGAGCCCGGTGCCGCCGGCCTTGCGCGTCGTCGGCACCCGGCGGAAGGGCTCGAGCGCCAGCGCGATCTCGTCGTCATCCATGCCGATGCCGGTATCGCGCACCCGCAGGATCGCCTCGCCCTGGTCGCCGAGTGCGGTCGAGACGATGACCTGGCCGCCGGCATCGGTGAACTTCACCGCATTGGAGAGCAGGTTGAGCACGATCTGGCGCAGCGAGCGCTCGTCGGCGACGACGGGCGGCAGCTTCGGCGCCAGCCCCGAGCGCAGCACGACGCGTCCGCGCTGGGCTTCCGGCTGGAGCAGGTTCACCGCCGACAGGGCGATGTCGTTCAGGCTGACGCTGACGAAATCGAGGTCGAGCTTGCCGGCCTCGATCTTGGCGAGGTCGAGCAGGTCGTTGACGAGGCTGATGACATAGCCCCCCGACTGGTGGATGTCGCGCAGGTACTCCTTGTAGCGCTCGTTCTCGATCGGTCCGAAGCGCTCCTCGGCCATCACCTCGGCGAAGCCGATGATCGCGTTGAGCGGCGTGCGGATTTCGTGGCTGCTCTTGGCGAGCACGTCCGATTTCTGGGCGCTGGCCTTCTCGGCCGCCTTGCGCGCTTCGACCAGCTCGCCCTCGGTCTTCTTCCAGGCGGTGATGTCGCGCAGCACCGCGCAGAACTTGCTGTCCGGCCCCTCTGCGATCCGCCCCATCGTCATGAACAGCGGGATGCGTCCGCCCTGGCGGCCCCGCCCGACGACTTCGCGCCCGTCATTCATCAGCGAGGCGACGCCACCGCCGATCAGGCCATCGAGATAGTCGAGCGCCGGCGAATGGCTTTCCGGCGCGAAGAGCAGGGTGAAGAGCTCGCCCGCGACCTCGCGCTGGTCGTAGCCGAACAGCGCCTCGGCACTCTTGTTGAGCGAAAGGATGCGGCCGCGGCCGTCGACGGTGACGACGCCGTCGGTGGCCGTGTCGAGCACGGCGCTCAGCTCGGCGACGCGCGATTCGTTGGCGGAGCCTTCGAGCTTGAGCGACGCGACGCGCGCGGCGACCTCCTCCTCCTCGGCCTCGAATTCGGCGGCGAGCTCGTGCTGCTCCGCTTCCTCCTCGGTCAGCAGCTTGAGGTCACCCCCCGGCACGCTGTTGCGGAAGGCCATGAGGGTCGCAGGCTCGCCCTGCCAGCCGATGCTCGAGAGCCTGCCGTCGACGCTGACCAGCCCGCCCTTGCGGTCGACCAGGATCATCGCGCCGCCGGCGCTGCGGGCGGCGCCCTTGATCAGCCGGCTGACGCCGCCAGCGGCTGTCAGGTCGTCGAGATCTGCATAATCGAGCAGGTCGAGCAGGGTGCGGTTGGCGTAGAGCGCCGTCTCGTCGCGGTTGACCAGCACCGCGATCGGCAAACGGTCGAGGATCTCGGCATGGGCGTTGGCGATGCGTGGCCGGCCTTCGACCACGGTGGCGGCTGGTTGTGCGTCGGTCGGGGAGGCGACCTGCGCCTCGGCCTTGCTCTCGTCGCCTACTTTCAATGGCGCCGCGGCCGGCAGGCGCAACCCGGTCTCCACGTCGTCGTCGCCGGCGATTCTCGCTCCGAGCGCCTTGGCGATCTCGCGGAAGGCGCTGCGCTCGGCTGAGGACAGCAGCGTTTTCGACGGTTCGAGCACGGGGCGCACGCCGGCAAGCTGCCCGTTGCGCAGCGGCACGACATTGCCGGGGGAGGGCGGCGTGTCGGTTGCATCGGTCTTGGCGGCCGCAGCCTCGGAGGCTGCGGGTTCGGAAATCTCTTCGTTCGCAGCGGCCGGTGGCTCGGCGTCCCGCTGGGCTTCGTCGATCAGCGGCTCTTCGTCGGCTTCGTTCGACGTCTCGTTTGCGATCGAGGCCTCGGTTCCAGCTCCGGCATCCTGCTCGGGTTCGCTCGTCTCGGATGCGTCGTTCTCGGACGCTGCGACGGGCTCGGTCACTTCGGCGACGGCCGCCTCGGCGGCGCCTTCGTGGCATCCGCGATCGCCTTTTCGGTGGTCGGGACCGCGAGATCGGCATCAGATGCCGACTGATGCGCCTCGTCTTCACCGGTGGAAGCGGCGTTCACAGGGGCAGTCTCGGAGACCGGCGTGGCCGGTTCGACGATGGCTTCAGGCTCGGGGAAGGGCTCGTTCTCGCTTTGCCGGACGAGGCCGAAACCGCGGAAACCGGCCGGCGCCCGCTCCTTGTCGAACAGCGGAAAACCGGAAAGCTCGATACGTGCGCCTTCGCCCGGCGCGACGCGCCACATCACGGCGCGGCCGCTCCAGGTGTTCGACGTCGCAAGACGTTCGGCAAGGTCGCCGTCGAGGTCGAGGATCTCGCGGCCGAGCAATTGGCTCCAGGCGCGGCCGGGCAGGGCCGCCGCCGTTTCCGCGCCGGCGAGCTCGGCGAATTCCGGCGAGGCGCTGGTGAAGCGGCCCTCGGCATCGCTTGCCCACAGAAATCGGAGATTGGCCCGGCGCCCTGGCACGGCAGGCGCCGGCGCTTCGGCGGCGGCGCTCTCGGTCGAGACCTCGGCCTGTGCCGACGCTGGAACCATGTTCGCTGCCGGAGGGGCTTCCGCGGGGATGCTGACGCCGATTCGGCGCAATTCCGCGCCGGTGATGCCGAGTGCCAGCGCTCGGCCGGCCGGGCTTTCGATCAGCTTGCTGGCGCATGTTACCAGCCCGGAGAGGCCCGTGCCGAGGCGCAAACGCTCGAGCCGAACCGTGTCGGCGGTGGCGAGGCCGCTGCCGAGCAGGCGCAGCCGCTCTTGCACCGCAGCCGGCAAACTGGCAGGTCCACGTGAGAGCAGCGCCCTGCCTGCCGGATTGGCGTGCAAAAGCTTCTGGCCGTCGAGCGACCAGACCAGCAATGCCCCTTCGGCCGCAAACGGCGCCAAAGCACCGTCAAGCGCCAATGCGCTGCCCAGGGTTGTCCAATCCTGTTCGGATCCGCTCATTCCGTCCCGTTCTTCCGGCGACTCTGCAATCCGGCGTGATTATGCCTAACAAAACTTTAATAGCGACCAAATCCTTGTGAAGCCATGCGGGAACAGGCGCTCTCCCCTGACGTTTCCAAACAGCGTTAATGTGGCTGGGAGGGCAGGCGCGCAGCGCGTTGTCATCGCATCGCAATAATGATATTGCAGTGCACAATAAAGCCTGGCGGAACACGCGGCAGGCCTCCGGTCACAAC
>JAEXUU010000508.1 GCA_023452965.1 Pseudomonadota bacterium
GCCCTGCTCGCCCCAGAACTTGTCGGGGTCCTTGATCGAGGCCGCGTACATCTTCTTGTACTTGGCGTCGTTCAGATAGGCCTTCTTGGCCCAGCTGGCCGGCACGTCGTAGATCATCTCGGTCATATCAGGCGTCTCCCCAGACTTCGGCCGTCGGCGTGAGCCGGAGGGCGGCTCGGGGCGGCATGGTGCCGTGGTCGCATTCCGACACGGCTTCTTTCAAGTTCGTCGCATCATAAGACGCAAGCCATTGGCGACAAGCGCCGCCGGCTCGCACTTTCGTTGCTGCGACTTTCGGCGAGGGCGTGGCGCCGAGCGGTTCCGCCCGGCATCTCGGCCGCCCCCATGACGCGCACTCCGCCTGCCTCCAGGCGGTGGCCCGCGAAGGTGGCTTTCAGAGCCCGCCCATCTTGCAGACGAGGGCCCATTCCTCGTCGGTGACCGGCTGTACCGACAGGCGGAAGGAGGTCACCAGCGCCATCTTGGCGAGCTTCGGCTCGGCCTTGACCGCCGCCAGCGTGACCGGCTTCGGCAGCAGCTTCACCGCCTTGAAATCGACCAGCACCCAGGGCGGGCCGGCTTCCGTCCAGGGGTAATGCTCCCTGATCACCTCGACGATGCCGACGACCTCGAGGCCTTCATTGGAATGGTAGAAGAAGACCTGATCGCCCTTCTTCATCGCCATCAGGTTGAGCTTGGCGGTGTGGTTCTTGACCCCGTCCCAATGCGTCCCCTTGGCGCCGGCCGCGACCTGCTGGTCCCAGGACCAGACCGAGGGTTCCGACTTGATCAACCAGTGCGCCATCAGGCCTCGTCCTCTTCTTCCTTCAGGGGCGCCGGCGGCCGCGATGCCGCCTCGCCCTGTTCGTTCCAGAACCGCACCATCTCGCGGGTCAGCGCGGCATAATCCTGCGGGCTGAGCTCGATCCTGGTCTCGCCTTCGCCGAAAGGCAGGATCAGCACGAAGCGATGCGTGTCCTCGCGGCGCCGCCGGCGCAGCTCGATCACCCGCCCGGCGATCCGCCCGGCCAAGGGCACGGGCTGGCTTTCGGCCACGAGCTCGGCGCCGGTGGTCTTGCGCACCTCGGCGATCCCGCGGGCGACGCGTTTCGTCAGGTCGGACCAGTCATTGGCCATCGCTACACCTCGCCGGTCATAATAGGGCCCTCATCCTGAGGAGCGCTCGCAGAGCGCGTCTCGAAGGATGCCTCCAGCGCACACTGGAGCATCCTTCGAGACGCCGCTACGCGGCTCCTCAGGATGAGGGCTGGAAGGGCGGTACCCACTCTCAATTCTCTGCCCGGATCGGCCGCGCCAGCAGCCCGGCGACCGCCTCGCGGACGCCCACCTCGCCGGCGATGATCGCCGCGACCGCTTCCGCGATCGGCGTCTCGATCTGCCGCGCTTGCGCCATCTCCGCAAGGATCGCCGCCGTGAAGGCGCCTTCGGCGAGCTTGCCGCCAGCGGCCTCGTCCGGGCTGCGCCCCTGCCCGAGCGCCAGCCCATAGGCGAAATTGCGCGATTGCGCCGAGGCGCAGGAGAGCACGACGTCGCCCAGCCCCGAAAGCCCCATCAGCGTCTCCGACTGCGCGCCGAACGCCTCGCCGAAACGGCGCAGCTCCGCGAAGCCGCGCGCCACCAGCGCCGCCCGGGCGCTCTCGCCATAGCCGAGCCCGATCGCGATCCCGGCCGCGATGGCGAGCACGTTCTTGGCGGCGCCGCCGATCTCGACGCCGCGCGGGTCGTTGCTGTGGTAGATGCGCAGCGAAGCCGAGCTCAGTACCTCGGCGAGGTCCTGCGCCAGCGCGGCATCGCTTGCCGCCAGGGTCAGCGCCGTCGGCAGGCCGCGCGCGATGTCAGCCGCGAAGCTCGGGCCCGACAGGATCGCCGGCACGGCACCCGGCCAGAGCTCGGCGACGATCTGCGTGGTGAAGAGACCGCTCTTCTGCTCGATGCCCTTGGCGGCAGAGATCGTCGGCAGTCCGGCCGGCAGGGCGCGCGCGAGATCGGCACAGACCGGCCGAAGCGCCTGGGTCGGCACCGCGAGGATCAGCGCCCGCACCTGCGACAGCGCGGCCATCTCCGCGACCGGGATCACGCTTTCGGGCAGGGTCGCGCCCGGCAGCCGCGGCACCGCGCGGCTGTCGCGCATGATCGCAACCGCCTCGGCATCGCGCGCCCAGAGGATGACGCGCCGCCCGGCACGCTCCGCGGCAAGCGCGAGCGCCGCACCAAAGGCGCCGCCGCCGACGACGCCGATCGTGGCGAACCGGTCGGAAGGCGTCATCCGGCCGCCTTGATTTCGTCGAGCGGCCAGCGCGGACGGGCGAGCGCCCCCATGTCGTCGATCAGCCCGAGGCGCAGCCGCTCCAGCCCGGCCCAGGCGATCATCGCGCCATTGTCGCCGCAGAGCGCCAGCGGCGGCGCCACCATCGGCAGGCCGGCTTCGGTGGCGAGCCGCGTCAGCCCGCTGCGGATCGCCTGGTTGGCGGCGACGCCGCCGGCGACCACGAGCGTCGACGGGCTGATCCCGGCCTCGCGGCAGGCGCGCAAACCAGCACGGGTGCGGTCGACCAGCACATCGACCACCGCCGCCTGGAAGGAGGCGCAGAGATCGGCGACGTCGCGGTCGGAAAGCGGCGCGATCCGCTCCGCCATCAGCCGCACCGCCGTCTTCAGGCCCGACAGCGAGAAATCGGGCTTGGGCCGCCCGCTCATCGGCCGCGGAAACTCGAAGCGCTCGGAATCGCCGTTCAGCGCCTCGCGCTCGACCGAGGGCCCGCCGGGATAGGGCAGGCCCAGCATCTTGGCGATCTTGTCGAAGGCTTCGCCGACCGCATCGTCGATGGTCGTGCCGAGCCGGAGGTAATCGCCGACGCCGCGCACCGCGAGCAACTGGGTATGCCCGCCCGAGACCAGCAGCAGGAGATAGGGAAAGGCGACATCGTCGGTCAGCCTTGCCGTCAGGGCGTGGCCCTCGAGATGGTTGACCGCAATGAAGGGCTTGCCGGTCACCAGCGCGATCGCCTTGGCGCTGGTCAGGCCGACCATCACGCCGCCGACCAGCCCCGGCCCCGCGGCCGCCGCGATCGCGTCGATCTCCGAGACCTTGAGCCCGGCCGTCTCGAAGGCCCGCGCCACGATCCGGTCGATCGCCTCGACATGGGCGCGCGCCGCGATCTCGGGCACGACGCCGCCATAAGCGGCATGCGCCGCGATCTGGCTGAGGATCTCGTTCGACAGGATCTTGGCTTCGCCGGAGCGTTCGACGCAAACGATCGCGGCGGCCGTCTCGTCGCAGGTCGTCTCTATGCCCAGAACTCGCATGCTCATCGTGATGTTGGGCGGGCATCGGCAAGGGTCGCCGGGCTGCCGCCGGGGTGCGCGGTTTCGCGCGGGGATTTCCTCCGTATAGTGCTGCATGAAGGCGAAGGCCAAGAGCCGGTGTTGACTGATGGTGCAGAAGCGGAGACGTCGCAGCGAATGACCGACATGCCGACCGCCGGCCGCGCCAGCTCCGCAAGCGAGTGCCTTGGTTCCGTCACGGAGGCCGCGCAACA
>JAEXUU010000584.1 GCA_023452965.1 Pseudomonadota bacterium
GGATCCACGCATCTCGATCCAGATCGCCTTCGCCTATTGGCGCGACCGCAACCTCAACGCCGCCGCCGACCGCGACGACGCGGCGCGCGTCACGCAACTGATCAATGGCGGCGCCAACGGCCTCGCCGACCGCCGGCAATTGCTGGCGACGGCGAAAGGCATCTGGGTTTAGATCGGGCAGCCTGCCCGGGGGACGAAATCGATCCGGATCGCCCGTCGGCCGCGATAGGTCGGAATTCACCCGATCGGCTTAAACCTTTCGCAACGGCAGGCGGCCATAACGGGCGCGCCTCTCGCCACCTGCCGCAGAGTATGTCTTGCCGCTGGACTACAATTCGCTGCTGACGGCCTTTGCGCTTTCCGGTTGCGGATTGGCGATCACCTTCTTCGTCAGCTGGCTGGCCTCCAGGACGGAACGATTCCTGATCGCCTGGACTTTCGGCGTGGCGTTCATGGCGCTCGGCGTGCTGATCTACAGCTGGTACGCCCAGACCATGTCGCCGGCTGTCGGCGCCGCCGGATACACGATCCTGCTGACCGGCCTCGCCTTCGTGTTCGGCGCCGGCCGTGAGTTCCGCACTGGCATCCTGCCCTGGCGCAGCATGACCGTCATGGCGATCGTCTCGTCGCTCGCCATGGCCGTGCCGATGCTGGCGGGCTACAACGGCGTCGCCATCGTCATGCTCAACGTGGCGGCGACGATCATCCTCCTGATCACAGCCTGGGATTACTGGCTCGGACGCGCCGAAGCCCGGTTGGCCATCCCGCTGCTGACGGTTCTTTACGTCCTGACAGGGCTTTCCTTCGTTCCCTGTGCCATCCTGCTGCTGCTGGATGGCGAGTGGCGCCTGTCGCAGGCTCCATCGAACTGGGCCGAAGACCTCAACATCGTCGTCTGCCTGCTCACCCTTTCCGGTATCGGCGCGCTGTCCCTGGCGCTCAACCAGGCGCGGCTGGCGCGCGGCCACAAGCGCGATGCCGAGATCGATCCGCTCACCGGCCTGCTCAACCGGCGGGCGCTGCTCAGCCGTATCGAAGACATCAAAGGCCCCGCCGCGCTCATCATCTTCGACATGGACCACTTCAAGACGACCAACGACGTCCATGGTCATCTGGCAGGCGACGAGGTGCTGCGAAGCTTCGGGAAGATCCTGACGCTGTCCGCCCGATCAAAGGGGCTCGCAGCGCGGCTCGGAGGCGAGGAGTTCGCGCTGCTGCTGCCAGGTGCCTCGCTGGTCACGGCGGCAAAGCTGGCCGATGGCGTGCGCAGGCGCCTCGCCAAGCGCCATTTCAGCGGGAATGGCGGTTCGTTCACGAGCACTGTCAGTGCCGGTGTCGCCTGGTCCGAGCAAAGCGTCATCGATTTCGACACGCTCCTGCACGACGCCGACAAGGCTCTCTATGCAGCCAAGCGGAACGGTCGCGACCGGGTCGCCGTCAGCACGGACGACACGGAACTCCTGGCCCATAGCTGGCCGCCGGCGGAGGGCCGACGCGATGCTGCCGAGCTCGTCCGACTCAAGGTCGGCTAGCGCGAAAGGCGATGCGAGCCGGCCGCGCTGCTCAGCCGTGGCCGGCCTTCAGCGCCTGGTCGAGATCGGCGTAGAGATCCTCGACATCCTCGATGCCGGTGGAAAGGCGCAGCAGATCGGGCGGGCAGGGCGAGCCCGCGCCCTCGATCGAGGCGCGATGCTCGATCAGGCTCTCGACGCCGCCGAGCGATGTCGCGCGCTTGTACAGCTCGACATGGGCCGCCGCCTTGATCGCGGCCTGCTCGCCGCCGCTGACCTGGATCGAGAGCATGTAGCCGAAGCCGCCCTGCATCTGGCGCGCCGCGATATCGTGGCCGGGATGCTGCGGCAGGCCGGGATAGAGCACGCGCGAAACCAGCGGATGGGCCGAGAGCTTCTGGGCTAGTGTCATGGCCGAGGCCGACTGGCGCTCCTGCCTGACATGGAGCGTGCGCATGCCGCGCATCAGCAGGTAGGCCTCGAACGGGCCGAGGATGCCGCCCTGTCCCTTGCGGACGGTCTTGATCCGGGCCCAGAATTCGTCGTCCTCACGGGCGCAGAGCGCGCCGGCGACGACGTCGGAATGGCCGTTCAGTACCTTGGTCGCGGCGTGCATGACGATGTCGGCGCCGAGCGTCAGCGGGCGGGTATGGACCGGGGAGGCGCAGGTCGAGTCGACTGCGAGCCTGGCGCCGGCGGCATGGGCGATCTCGGCGACGGCGGCGATATCGGTGATGGTCCAGAGTGGGTTCGACGGCGTCTCCGCCCAGATGAGCTTGGTGACGCCGGGCTTCACCGCGGCCTTCAACGCAGCGAGGTCATCGGTCTCGACGAACTCGATCTTCAGCCCCCAGCGCGTCGCCTCGGTCAGGAGCCAGGCCCGCAGCGCCCAGTACATCACCTTGGAAGCAACGACATGGTCGCCGGGGGAGAGCGCCTGGAACACGGCGGTCGCGGCGGCCATGCCGGAGCCGAACAGCAGGGCGCCGGCCTTGGCTTCCTCGAGCATGGCGAGCACGGCCTGCGCCTCGTGCACCGTCTCATTGTCCGGCCGGCCATAGATGAAGCCCGAGGAGTAGGCGTTGTCCTCGTCGCGGATATAGGTGGTCGATACGTGGATCGGCGGCACGACCCCCTTGGTCAGCGGGTCGATCTTGCCCATGGCCTGGGCGGCGAGCGAACGGGGATGCAGCGGGCGCTTGGTCATGGGCGATCCGATTTCCACTATGTAAGACGTTTCATCTCACCATGATTGCTGCAGCGCAAGAGGCCCGTCTTGCCGGGAGCGCAGGGACACCCCATCCTTGCCGCATGAGCACGCAGACCGATAGCGCCGATCGTCAGCCGGCAGTGTGGCTGGCCCTTCTCATCGCCATCCTGCCGGTGGTCGCAGCGTCGCTGGTCGGCAGCGCTGTGACCGTGCCGCAGATCCCGGGCTGGTATGCCGGGCTCGCGAAACCGCCGTTCAATCCGCCGAACTGGCTGTTCGCGCCGGTCTGGACGACGCTGTTCGCGCTGATGGGCCTTGCCGCCTTCCGCGTGCTGCGCCGCCCGTCCGACACCATCGGCCGCGGCCGGGCGCTGCTGGCCTATCATGTCCAGCTCGCGCTCAATCTCGCCTGGTCCTGCGTCTTCTTCGGGCTGAACAGCCCGGCCGGCGGGCTCGTCGTCATCGCCTTGCTGATCGCGGCGATCATCTGGACGATCAGGCGCTTCGCGGCCCTGCCCGACCGGTTCGCGGCCTGGCTGCTGGCGCCCTATCTCGCCTGGGTCTCGTTCGCGGCGGTGCTCAATCTCTCGATCTGGTGGCTGAACCGCTGAGGGCGCGGGGCGGCCTCAGCTGATCGAGCGCTCGATCACCCGCATCACGGTCTCGCGCAGCTCGGCGATGGTGAACGGCTTGGCCATCACCTCGGCCACGATGGTCTCCAGGCTCTTGGCGCGCTCGCGCTGCTCGGCATAGCCGGTCATCAGCATGATGGTGAGGTCGGGGAATTCGCGCTTCGCGGCGAGGGCGAGTGCGATGCCGTCCATCAGCGGCATGCGGATATCTGTGAGCAGCAGGTCGAAGCGGCCCTTCTCCGCCATCAGGACCTCGAGCGCCTCGGCGCCGTCGCCCGCCATCATGCAATCATGCCCGTCCATGGCGAGGCCGCGCGCGACGAGCATGCGCAGAGTTTCCTCGTCATCGACCACCAGGATGCGGGACATCGACTCAGATCCCCGGCAGGCCGGCCTGATCGGCGGTCTCGATCACGCCGACATAGGGGAGCTGGCGATAGGAATGGGCGACGTCCATGCCGTAGCCGACGACGAAATAGTCGGGGCATTCGAAGCCGACATATTCGGCCTCGATGTTGACCGCGCGCTTGGCCGGCTTCTCGAGCAGGACAGCGCTCGAGACCTTGGCCGCGCCGCGCGCCGCCAGCAGATCCTTGGCGAAGGCCAGGGTGCGCCCGGATTCGAGGATGTCGTCGACCAGCAGGACCTGCCGGCCCCTGACATCGCTCTGCACGTCGCGCAGGATCTCGACCTGGCCGGAGGAGATGGTGGCGGCGCGGTAGCTCGAGAGATGGACGAACTCGACCTGCGGCGCCATGCCGGCGCGGTGCATGGCCCGGATCAGGTCGGCCACGAACATGAAGCTGCCCTTGAGCACGGCGACGACCAGCAGGTCAGGCGGCGAATCGGCGGCGATCTCCGCTGCCATCTCGGCATTGCGGGCGGCGATGGCGGCTTCGTCGTAGAGGACCCGGATACGCTGGGATTGGGGCATCGTCTGGCATTCCTTCCGGGCTCCGGCGCCCGTTAGCGCCGCCCCATGATCGCGGCTGAAACTGGCACTATCGATAACCCCGGCGGGCGGACAATTGAAGACCGCCGCCGTAATGCTATGGGGGTATCAGTTCGCGTTGGCGAGCGTCGCCTGCGCGGCCGCGCCGAAACGAACCTGGACGGAGCGGCCGTTTTCCGGCGGCGCCGCCAGCCGCGCCCGGAAGCGCACCAGCTCGGCCGGTTCGAGCACCGGCCGGGGCGGTTCGGCCGTCCAAGTGTAGAGCACCTGCCCGGCCTCGTCCTTCACCGCGACCGTGATTGGCGGCAGCTTCGTCTTGGTCCGGGCGATGTTGGTCACGTCGCCCTCGACCACCAGGAAGCGGCCTTGCGCATCCTGGACGAGTTCGCTTTCGACGGCGCTGAAGGCAAGCCCACGCAGATTGATCGGCAGTCCTAGCCTTTCATACAGCGCGGCGAATTGCGGCACGGTTCGGACCACTGCATTGCGCTGCCAGAGCGCGAGGCCGAGCAGGCCGAGGCCGGCAAGCACGATTGCGGCGGGGGTGCTGACCGGCAGGCGCGATGGCGATCTGATTGCCGCCATCCAGCCTTTCGCGCGCGTCTGCTTGTGTGGCTTGGCCTGCCTGCGCGGCTTGGCCGGCGTCGGCGCCACCGCATCGTTGCGCTCGGCGGCGAGGGCCGAGACGCTTTCCTCGATCTCGGCGGCGCGGCGCAGTTCTTCCGCCAGCAGGGCGTTGGTCTCGTCCTCGCTCGGAGCGCTTGGGAATTCCTGCTCCGCGATCGCGTCGATGGCGGGCTGCGGCTCGTCCGGCTCCTGCTCCACGATCGGCGAAAGCGGGGCGGGCGCCTCGACCTGCCAGGCTGTCTGGCAGGAGGCGCAGCGGACCTTGCGACCGGACGGTCCGATCTTGGCCTCGTCGAGCTCGTAGCGGCTGGCGCAGGAGGGGCAGACGATCAGCATGGCCTTCGGGTGGTCGCTCCGCGCAGTGTTGGTCTAAGGCCGGCTGGAAGGCGCGGCGATGGTGCCCGAACCTCTTTGTTCCCGGCGGTGCGCCAGCGCAGCCATGCCGGGAGGCGGTTCGTCCAGCCATTGGCGCAATTTATGGTTAACGTCGCGTAAAGCCGGTGCTTCTACGGGAAGAATTGCGGGGAGCGACGGCATGACCCTTCCCGCGGGCGGGTGCTCCGGGTGTAGGATCGCGGCTCGGTGAGGCCGGCGAAGCCCGATTCGGGGCGTGGCGAGATAGGAGCAGAGTTGGTTCGGTTCGAAAATGTCGGGCTGCGATACGGCATGGGGCCGGAGGTGCTGAAAGACATAAATTTCAGCATCGCGCCGCGTTCGTTCCAGTATCTGACCGGGCCTTCCGGCGCCGGCAAGACGACGCTGATCCGGCTGGTCCTGATGGCGCTGAAGCCGACGCGCGGGCTTGTCCACCTCTTCGGCCAGGACGTCTCGCGGCTGGAGGCGACGACGCTGACCGATTTCCGGCGCAAGATGGGCGTCGTCTTCCAGGATTTCCGTCTGCTCGATCACCTCACCGTCTACGAGAACGTCGCCCTGCCGCTGCGGGTGCTCGGCAAGGAGGAGGCGGGCTATCGCGCCGAGGTCGTCGAATTGCTGCGCTGGGTCGGGCTCGGGGAGCGCATGCATGCGGTACCGTCCGTACTGTCGGGTGGCGAGAAGCAGCGCGCGGCGATCGCCAGGGCGCTGATCTCGCGCCCGCAGTTGCTGCTCGCCGACGAACCGACCGGCAATGTCGACCCGGGGCTGGGCCGGCGGCTGCTGCGCCTGTTCATGGAGCTGCAGACGCTCGGGACCGCGGTCGTGATCGCGACCCATGATCTTGCGCTGATGGAGCAGTACGACGCGCCGCGCCTCGTGCTTGCCGACGGGCATCTCCATGTCGACGCCTGACTGGCGCGCCGAGCAGGCGGAGCAGGATGAGGACGATGAGGGCTTCGTCCAGCCGAAATCCCGCCTGCCGGTCAATCTGCGCCGGGATCAGCCGCTGGTCCCGGTCGATACGGTCGCCGGCCGCGCTCTGGTCGTGGTGATCGCGATCCTGACCTTCCTTGCCGCGCTCAGCGCCGGCGGCGCCTTGATGGCGGCGCGGGCTTCGGAGCAATGGCGCGGTGCGGTCGCCAACGAGATGACGATCCAGGTCAGGCCGGATCCGCGCCGCAACATCGAGGCTGATCTCGCCAAGGCCGTGGAGCTCGCCCGCGCCGTGCCCAGCGTCGCCGAGGTGCGCGCCATGCCGCGGGCGGAATCGGACAAGCTGCTGGAGCCCTGGCTCGGCGCGGGACTCGATCTGATCGAGCTGCCCGTGCCGCGGCTGATCGTGCTGCGCCTCAACGCAACCGTGGCGAACGACCTCGTCGCCTTCAGCCAGACCCTGCGGCGCGAGGTGCCGACGGCCACGCTCGACGATCACCGGCTCTGGCTACGCCGGCTCTCGACCATGGCAAACACCATCATCGTCGCCGGCGTCGCGGTCGTCATGCTCGTGCTGCTCGCGGCGGCGCTCGCGGTCGCCTTCGCGACGCGCGGCGCCATGGCGGGCAGCCGCGACAGCGTCGAGGTGCTGCATCTGGTCGGTGCCGATGACGAATTCATCGCGCGCGAGTTCCAGAACCGCTTCATCACGCTCGGCTTGCGCGGTGGCGGAGCTGGCGGCCTCGCCGCGGTCATCGCCATCGCGCTGCTCGGCTGGCTGGCTTCGGCCTGGAGCGCGACGCCCGAGGCAGATCAGTTGCAGGCGATGTTCGGCGCCTTCGAGATCGGCTGGTCGGGCTATGGCGTCGTCGTGCTGGTGGCGGTCATCGTGGCGGCTATCGCTGGTCTCGTCTCGCGGGTTACCGTGCGAAATTATCTGAAGGCGATGTCGTGATGCATTGCGGGGGGAACGCAGCGATCATGCCGCTATTGTGCCCGATTGGGCGGTTACCTTGCGGTGGTCATGGTGATGACCGCAGCGAGGCCGACTCATCTTACGCGTGCTGAGGGCGATTTGGCCGATGCGCGCCCCATCGTGACCAGGACGTCGTTCCGGCGCAGAGCCGGGCGTGCGCTGCTTTGGCTCGCCTTGGGCGGCGTGGTCGTGCTCGTCGGCGGTTACATCAATTTCGCGTCCCGCCTCGCGCTGAACGAGGCGAGCGCGCCGCGGACCGACGCGATCGTGGTCGTCACCGGCGGTGCGCAGCGTGTCGGCGATGCGATCGGCCTGCTGCATGCCGATCGCGGCGCGCGCCTGCTGATCAGCGGCGTCAACGAGCGCACGGGGCGCGAGGAACTCGCCAAGCTCAATCCGAAGGCGCGCGAGGCATTGGCCTGCTGCGTCGATCTCGACTATCGCGCCCGCAACACCATCGGC
>JAEXUU010000592.1 GCA_023452965.1 Pseudomonadota bacterium
GCGGGATCGCGCCCTTCGGGCAGATCACCAGCACCTCCTGCTCCGGCATCGCGGAGATGGCGAGCCAGGCCGAGAGCGTCTTGCCGAGGCCGGTGAGGTCACCGAGCAGGAAGCCCGGCTTGCCTGCCGCCCGCGCGGCAAGGATGGCGTCGCACGCCACGAGCTGGTGCGGGTGCGGCACCATGATCTCGGGCGCAGCGCCCTGCCCCGCAGCGGTCATGCGCGGCGGCCCCCGGCTGTCGCGGGCGGCTCGGTCGCCATCGCCGCGAGCACGTCTGCCTGCTGCAATTCCTCGATCAGCGTGCTGATGAAATTCGTCACCACCTTGGGCAAGGCGCGGCCCGACATGGTCTGGATCTGCAGGCTGCGCGGCGGCAATTCGCCGTCCTTCAGCGGCAGCGCCACCACCGAACCATCGCGGATCGAGGCCCCGAAAGAAATCGAGCTGGCGAACATCACGGCGCCGCCGAGTTTGCAGAAATGGCGCAGGCTCGCGACATTGGTCGAGGTCAGCACGGGATCGACGGTCAGTCCGCGCGCCGAGAAATAGATGTCGACGATCTTGCGCACGGTCGCCTCGCTGTCGAGCACCGCGACCGGATGGGCGAAGATGTCCTCGATGCGCACGGTTTCCTGCTGCGCCAGCGGATGATGCGGCGCGACGAACGCGTAGGTCCGCGTCGCGCATTGCCAATTGATGGTGACGCCGCGCTCCTGCTGCAGCACGAAGGTCAGCCCGAGATCGATCGCGCCGGTGCGGACCTGCTCGGTCACGACCTGCGGCGACATCACCTTCATGTCGAAGGAGACATCGGGATGTCGCTGGCGGAAGGCATGGATCGTCTCGGGAATGAAGGAGACGGCGAAGCCCTCGGTGACGCCCATGCGGATCAGCCCGCGCCCGGCGCCGTGCAATTCGCGGATCTCGTTGACGACCTGCTCGGCCTCCAGCTCGAGGCGCTGGGCGTAGGCCGCGAGCGTCTGACCGGCCTGGGTCACGATCATGCCGTGCGAGCGCCGCTCGAACAGGTCGGCGTCGAGTTCCTTTTCGAGATTGGCGATCTGGCGGCTGACGGCGGAGGCCGCCACCCGCAGGCGCTGCGCCGCGGCGCTGACCGAGCCGGTCCGCGCCACCGCCAGGAAATATCGGAGGGCCGCTGTCTGCATCGCGCGGCTTTAGAGAAGCTTTGCCGGTTCGGCAACGATCCCTTCGATTCATTCTTATGGCGGCAAGCTCAATCCTTGGGCAGATTTCGAATAAAGCAAAACTGCGGCAGTCCAGCCGTGGCGGAGCTTTGTCAGCACGCTCGATGAAGCCGTGAGGGGATAAGAATGCGAATCTCGATGAAGACGCTGGCCGTCGCGCTGGCGGGTACCGCAATGGCGGCCCTGACCAGCATGCCGGCCTCCGCCCAGAAGGCCGCCAACACGGTCCGCTTCGCCTATGACCAGGCGCCCGAGAACGTCGACCCGTTCTTCAACAATGTCCGCATCGGCGTGATCATCGGCGCGAATGTCTGGGATACGCTGGTCTACCGCGACCCGAACACCAACGAGTACAAGGGCCAGCTCGCCAAGAGCTGGAAGCAGGTCGACGACAAGACCATCGAGTTCGAGCTGCGCGAAGGCGTGAAGTTCCACAATGGCGAGGAGTTCGACGCCGACGACGTCGTCTACACGCTGAACTTCATCTCCAAGCCGGAGAACAAGGTCGTCACCCAGGGCAACGTCAACTGGATCGAGAAGGCCGAGAAGCTCGACAAGTACAAGGTCCGCCTGACCACCAAGGAGGTCTTCCCGGCCGCGATCGAATATCTCGCCGGCCCGGTGGTGATCCATCCGAACGAGTACTACGAGAAGGTCGGCCCCAAGGGCCAGAACGAGAAGCCGGTCGGCTCGGGCCCCTACAAGGTCTCGAACTACGTCCCGGGCAAGTCGATCACGCTCGAGTTCAACAAGGACTACTTCAAGGATTCGCCGAAGCCGCAGCCGAAGATCGGCAAGATCGACATCCGCTTCATTCCGGATCGCCAGACCCAGATGGCCGAGATGCTCTCGGGCGGCGGCGACCTGATCATGCACGTCCCCAAGGACCAGGCCGACCAGCTCAAGACCGTGCCGACGCTGCAGGTCGTCTCCGGCGAGACGATGCGCATCGTCTTCATGCAGATGAACATCCAGGACGGCACCCCGGCGCCGGCGCTCAAGGATGAGCGCGTCCGCAAGGCGATCATCCACGCCATCGACCGCGAGGCGATGGTCAAGAACATCGTCGGCGACGGCTCGCGCGTCATCAACACGATCTGCTTCCCCTCGCAGTTCGGCTGCACCGACGAGGGCGCGGCGCGCTACGCCTATGATCCGGCCAAGGCCAAGGCGCTGCTGGCGGAAGCCGGCCATCCCAGCCTGACCATGGACATCGTCGCCTATCGCGAGCGCAACCAGACCGAGGCGCTGATCGGCTATCTCCAGGCCGTCGGCATCAAGACCAATCTGCGCTTCCTGCAATACGCCGCGATGCGCGAGCAGATCGCCACCAACAAGGCGATGCTCACGCACCAGACCTGGGGCTCGTTCTCGGTGAACGACGTTTCGGCCAACACGCCGAACTACTTCGCCTTCCGCAGCGAGGACGTCACCCGCGATCCGGAGGTCCGCGACCTCCTGAACAAGGGCAACAACTCGGTCGATCCGGCGGTCCGCAAGGAAGCCTACAAGGGCGCGCTCAAGATCATCGCCGACAAGGCCTATGCGACGCCGCTCTACTCGCTGCCGGTCTACTACGTCGCCAACAAGGACCTGAACTTCAAGGCCTACCCGGACGAGCTGGTCCGCTTCTGGGAGATGGGCTGGAAGTAAGTCCAGCCGCCTTCCCTGCCGTCCTCGCCCGCGCGGCGAAGCGACCCCCTCGGTTCCTTCGCCGCGCCCTGGCGCGGCGTGACGGCCTGCCTTTGCCTACCTGCTACCGAGCGGCTGCCTTGCAGC
>JAEXUU010000618.1 GCA_023452965.1 Pseudomonadota bacterium
AATTGCTCTGGACCGGGCGTCCCCTGTCGAGGGTGATCTCGCCGTACAGGACGTGCCCGAGGCCGAAGCCGACGCCGCCTTCCATCTGGGCACGAACGATGTCGGGGTTGATCGCGATACCGCAGTCGACCGCGCACCACACCTTGTGGACTCTGGGCTCGTCCTCGAGGGAGACTTCGGCGATCTGGGCGACATAGGAGCCGAAACTTTCCACGACCGCGACGCCGCGCGCCCGCCCATTGCTCGGGCCTGGCCCGTCCCATCCCGCGAGCTCTGCAACGGCCTTCAGCGCACCGGCGGCGCGGGGGCGCCGGGTCATCAAGGCGAGCCGCCCCGCGACGGGGTCCTGCCCGACCTCCTGCAGCAACTGGTCGATGAAGCACTCGACGGCGTAGCCGGTATGAGTGTGGCCGACCGAGCGCCACCACAGGGTCGGGACACCGACCTTGGGAGTGTGCACCTCGCATACGAAATTGGGCATGTCGTAGAGCAGTCCGCTCGCCCCTTCGACAGAGGACGAGTCGACGCCGTTCTTCACCGCCGAGAACTCGAAGATCGTGCCGATGTTGATCGACTGACCGACGATCGTGTTGGACCAGGCCGAAATCCTGCCGTCTTTGAGGGCACCGCGAAGGCGATGCACGTAGATCGGCCGATAATAGCCGCCACCGAGATCGTCTTCGCGCGTCCAGACGACCTTGACCGGACGGTTTGGTCCTATGGCCTTGGCCACCATCGCCAGCTCGGCCGCGAGATGCTGGCTGTGCTGGGCGCGCCGGCCGAAACTGCCGCCGGCGATCATGGTCTCGATGCTCACTCGCTCGAGCGGCAGGCCGAGAACATCGGCGATCATTTGATGCTCGGGGGTCTGGAACTGGCTGCCGAACCGGGCCAGTGCCTGTTCGCCGTTCCATGCGAGATAGCCGTCCAGCGGCTCCATCGGTGCGTGAGCGAGATAAGGAAACGTATACTCGGCTTCAATGACGCGCTCGGCTTCGGCGAGAGCGGTCGCCGGATCGCCATGGCTGCCCGCGACCGCCCCCTTGCTTCGCGCAAGTTCCCGATAATGGGCGACGATATCCGGGCTGCTGCGAGTCTCGGCGGCGCTGTCGTCCCAGGAGACTTTCAGCGCCTCGCGCCCCTTCAACGCCGGCCACATGCCCTCGGCGTAGACCGCGACGCCCGACCCGATCGACTTGACGTCGACCACGCCCCTGATCCTTAGGGCCTCGGTTGCGTCGAAGCTGACCAGCTTGCTGCCGAAGCGCGGCGGGCGCGCCACGACCACGGTCAGCATGTTCGGCTCCCGGATATCGATGGTGAAACGAGCCCGTCCCGTCGACTTGATCGCGCTGTCGAGACGCTTGACCGCGCCCTCCCTGCCGATCAGCCGATAAGCCGCCGCCGGCTTGAGCTGCACATCCCTCGGCAATGGCAGCTTGGCCGCTTCGCTCGCGAAATCGCCAAAGGAACCTCGCCTGCCCGAAGGATCCTGCAGCACGCCCCCCTCGATGCCGATCTCGGCAGCCGGAACCTTCCACGCGGCAGCCGCGGCCTGGAGCAGCATGGCGCGGGCGGCGGCCGCCGCCTGCCTGATCTGCACCCAGGAATTGGCCATGGCGGTCGAGCCACCGGTCACCTGAAGATGACCGAAGACCAGATTCGCATAAAGCTCGACATCGGCGGGCGCGTGTTCGGCGCGCATCTGGCTCCAGTCGGCGTCGAGTTCTTCTGCGACCAGGGTGGCGAGGCCCGTGAACGGACCCTGACCGACTTCGATGTGCTTGACGAGGACGGTGACCGTGCTGTCCGCCGCGATCCTGACGAAAGCGTTCGGCGCGAAAAGTGGATCACCCTGTCGGGCTTTCGCAGCTTTCGGCAGATAGGCACCAATGACGAGGGCGCCAGCGCCCCCCAGCACGGCGCGTCGGGAGGGGGAATGTGCCAAAGCGGTCACGGGTTCAGCCCTCCAACGCATGAGCGGCGCCGTGAATGGCAGCGCGGATGCGGACATAGGTCGCGCAACGACAGAGATTGCCGTTCATCGCGAGGTCGATGTCGCGGTCGGTCGGTTTGGGGATCTCCTTGAGCAGCGCCACCGCGCTCATGACCTGACCGGACTGGCAATAGCCGCACTGGGGCACGTCATGACCGATCCAGGCGGCCTGGACGGCGTCGCACTCCCTGCCCGCGAGCCCTTCGATGGTGACGATCTCGGCATCTCCGACGGCGGAGATAGGTGTCACGCAGGCACGCTGCGGCTTGCCGTCGAGGTGGACAGTACAGGCTCCGCACTGAGCGATGCCGCAGCCGAACTTCGTACCCGAGAGGCCGAGATTGTCTCGGATCGCCCAGAGCAGCGGAGTGTCGTCGTCGACATCGAGCTCATACGTCTTCCCATTGACCTTCAGGCGATGTGGCATGTCGATCTCGCAAGCCCAGAACACGTGACGATGTGGCTTCCCGACGCCTGATGCCCGCTCGCGTTCGCGGGAGCGATCTGACATAGCGATTGCAGGAGGCAGTCTGCCGCCATGCGCGGCAAACTGTACTAGAAAACGATTTGAGTCTAGTGGGTATCCACTCGCCTGGGGTGGAACTCTGTCAGGAGAGCCATGACCGATCGTCACGACCATTCGGCCGCCGTTGTCGACGACATGTCCGATCGCGCCGAGCAGATTGCGGATGCGGCGATGCGCCTGTTCGCGCGCTACGGGTTCAAGCGTACCGCGGTGGACGACATCGCCAAGGAAGCGCGGATCGCGAAGGCGACGATCTATCTTCACTTCAAGGGCAAGGACGACATCTTACGCGCCACGCTGCAGTTGCTGGGCCAGCGTGTCGATGCACTGTGCCGCGAAGTGATGGAAATGAAGGCCCCGTTCGCCGAGCGGCTGATGGCGCTGCTGCGAGCCCATCACTGCACCGCCTTCCTGAGCATCGGCGCCGGCGATCACTTCGCTGAACTGCGCGCGGTGATCGACGATATCGCGGTCAAGGAGCGCAAGGCCTTCGAATCCATCTTCGTCCGCTACGCGACACAGCTTATCGAGGAATGCGAGGCGCGAGGCGAAATCACGCTGAAGCGGCCGGGGGTGGATCCGGCTGCCCTGATCACGACGCTGTTGCAAGCCAGCGTCGGCGCCAAGGTCGGAGGCATAAGCTATGAGGACTATGAGGCCCGGCTTGGCTTGTTCGCCGGCGTGATCATTGCAGCCGTCCTGCCGTGAGCTCATCCGCGCGGCGCGCATCGGCAAGGCCCGTCTCGCTGCCGCTTTCGAGCAGCGCCAGGATTTCGTCGTAGCCATAATCGCGCGCCAGGTCCGCCGCGCTCCGACCATCATGGCCGAGAAGGTCCGATCGCACGCCGGCTTCCAACAATAGCCGGACTGCCTCGACATGGCCGTGCCAGACAGCGTCGTGGAGCGCGGTATAGCCATTGAAGGGACCTTGGGCGTCGGCGATCTCGGCAAATCTCTCGTGCCGGGTCAATGCCACGAGGGCCACGTCATGCCCCATATAGGCGGCTTTGTGCGCGGCATGGGCGAGCATGAAATGGTCGACGAGCGTCGGGTCCGCTCCTGCGTCGAGCAGGGCCTGGACTGCACCCGCAAGCCCGTCGCGGGCGGCGATCAGGAGCGGCGTATGCCCGGGGTTTCGGGCGCTGTGAACCGGGGCGACGACATCCGGATCCGCGCCTTCGGCGAGCAGCGTGGCAATCCGCGCCTCCTTCTCGGCACCGGACAGCATCTCGTCCTCGAGCACGGCCAGAAGCGGCTGCCGCTGTCGAGCGGCGGCAACGCGCGCGTGGAACCCGCCGAATACAGCCCGCAGCTCCGCATCCTGCGCAGTCTTCGTATCGAGCATCTCTTCGGCGGTCATGCCGAGGCGGGAACGGATGGTGGGGTCGATGTCGGGATGCGCCAGCAGCACCTTCGCCACGGCGGGGCGGCGGTGCCAGACCGAGATCATCAAAGGGGTCATGCCATGGCTGTGGCTCTGCAGATTCACGAAGGCGCCGTACTGCAGCAGAGCCTCCATGACTGCGGCGCTGCCTCCTTGAGCGGCCAGGTGCAAGGGCGAGGCTCCCATCAGCGGATCGAGCTGTAGCGGGTCTGCGCCCGCCGCCAGAAGCCCGGCCACCGTAGCTGCGTCCCCTCTGGCGGCAGCGAGATGCAAGGCAGGCAGAGCGGCGCCATGATCCTGCAAGGCGTGTCGGGGGAGTTTCATCGGCTGTCGGCCCTCAACGGTCATATCCGGCTCGAAACTAGCCCTCTGTTCGATCGAGATAATCGCATTTAGATTTCAGCCATTCTTAGAGATGATTCACGAATGCGCCTGCCGCTCGCATTGTTGGAGGTTTTCGACGCCATCGCCCGCGCCGGCAGCATGCGGGGAGCGGCCGAAGCGTTGAACCTCACGCCGTCGACGGTCAGCCACCAGCTCAAGGCGCTCGAAAGGCAGCTGGGAACCACGCTGTTCATCCGGACGACGCGGTCGGTGACGATGACGGAGGCCGGGCGAGCGCTGAGTCGCGGCTCCCTGCCGGCTTTCGACCAGTTGAACGAAGCGCTGCAGAGTGCACGCGATGTCGGCGGCAGCACACGCGGCACGCTGCGCATCACCCTCCCCGAATTCGCCTATCACATGCTCCTGGCGCCGCTCGTCGTTTCCTTTCGTGCCGCCTGGCCGGAGATCGAGCTGGAACTGGTCATGACCGATTCCTTCGTCGACCTCGTGGAGTCCGGCTACCATGCGGGCATCCGCCAGGGGGATCGTGTCGAGCAGGACATGGTAGCGATCAAGATCGGCGAGGCTCTTCCGATCGCGGTCTATGGCAGCAGGGAGTATCTCGATCGGAGGCCTGTTCCACGACAACCGCGCGATCTTCTTGCGCATGACTGCATTCGCTATCGCTTTCACCGCTCCGGCCGCATCGCGCCGTGGCTGTTCGACGGCCCAAACGGCGCCTATCAGGTCGAGGTCACCGGCGGGTTGATCGTCAGCGACCTGCCCACGCTCTACAC
>JAEXUU010000627.1 GCA_023452965.1 Pseudomonadota bacterium
CGCCCAGCGTCGCCGCGACGAAGGCGAAGAAGCCGAGCTGCGGCGCGAAGCCTCCGAGCTGCGCCGTCGCCATCTGCTCGGGAATGGTGATCGCCGCCAGCGTCAGGCCGGCGAGCAGGTCGCGGCCGAGCGGCCCCGCGCCGGTGGCGGCGGTGGAACGATCGGCCTTGTCGAGATCTTGCGGCATGGGACGGACCCGGCGGGGCGACCGAGCCTGCGCGCGGCCCGCTGCGGCCGTCAAGCGCCTCAGGCGAGGTTTGCCGCCGCCCGGATTCTGCCCACCTCGATGTCGTTCCAGTTCTTCAGCACGCTTTCGCGGAAGCCGGCGAAGGCGGCCTTGCCGTCCTCGTCCAGCGGCAGCAGGCGCTCGATCAGCGCCGCCATCGCGACCTCAGCGGCCCGGCCGGCGCCATCGTCGCATTTCAGCGCGATGCCGTAGCCCAGTTCCGGCAGCGCGCCGCAATAGACGCCCTCGGCGCCGGTCTTGATGAAGGCGCGCGCCCCGAACCTTTCCATGAAGCGGGTGTCGAAGCGGCCGGTGCCGGCGACCATGAAGGGATTGGCTGCCACCGCTTCGCGGATGCGCCGCGCCGCGTCGGCGCGCTGCGGACCGAAGCCATGGCCGGTGCCGAAGCGGGCGAAGCCGAGCGCCATTGCCTTCAGAGACACGGCATAGGTCGGGATCGAGCAGCCATCGGTGCCGGAAAGTTCGCTGGTGTGGGCGGCGCCGGTCGTCTCCTCCAGTGCCTCCCTCACCGCCCTCTGCACGGCATGGCCGGGCTTCACATAGCCGGTCGGGTCCTCGTCGAGGCCGCAGGAGAGGCAGACGAAGCCGGCATGCTTGCCCGAGCAGTTGTTGTTGAGTGCGGTCGGCTCCCGGCCGGCCTTGGCGAGGGCGCGCGCCGCTGCCTCGCCCATCGGCCAATGCGCACCACATTCGAGGCAGCCGGCCTCGCGGCCCGCCTTGCGCAGCATGCCGAGCGCCCCATGCGCATGCGCCTCCTCGCCGGAATGCGAGGCGACGGCGAGTGCGATCTCGGCCGGCGTCAGCCCGTAGCGGTCCGCCGCGCCGCTTTCGAGCAGCGGCAGCGCCTGCAGCGCCTTGACCGCCGAGCGCGGGAAGACCGGCCGCTCGACATCCCCGAGCGCCAGAACCACGGCGCCGTCGGCATCCATGACGATCGCGGCGCCGCGATGGCGCGATTCGACGACGCCGCCACGCGTCACTTCGGCGAGAACGGGGTTGTCCATGGGCGCCTCCGGCGGAACTGTGCCGGGTTTGTCGCGTTTGTCGCTCGACCTGTCAAAGACCATGACGCAGAGTGGCGGACGCCCGTCGTGGCAGACCTCTCCCATCAGCCGGAACGACATGTCCCAGGATTACGAGACGCAGTACAACAACCGTGCCCGCGTGCCCGAGCATCCCGCGCTGATCGCCGGCTGGGCGGCGGATGCCGCCGCCTATCGCAGCGAAGCTGTTTCCGAACTCGGCGTCAGCTATGGCGAGAGCCCGCGGCAGTATTACGACCTGTTCAAGCCGGAGACGGTCAACAGCCGGGCGATCGTGCTGTTCGTCCATGGCGGCTATTGGCAGGCGCTCGATCCCAGCTATTTCTCGCATATGGCACGAGGCCTGAACCGGCTCGGCGTGCCGGTCGCCGTCGCGGGCTACGACCTCTGCCCGCAGGTCGAGGTCGGCCATATCGTCTGGGAGATGCAGCAGGTTGCGGCGGCGATCTGGCGGCGCTTCAATCTGCCGGTGGTGGCGGCCGGACATTCGGCCGGCGGCCAGCTTTCGGCCTGCCTGCTCGCGACCGACTGGAAGAATGTCGACCCCGAACTGCCGGACCATCTGGTCCACGCGGCCTATGGCATTTCCGGGCTCTACAACCTGAAGCCGCTGACCGAGACCAGCATCAACAAGGCGCTCGGCCTGACGATGGCGGGAGCCGAGCTCGAAAGCCCGCTGTTCTGGCCGGCCCCTTCAGGGCTGATCATGGACGCCGTGGTCGGCGGGGCGGAGAGCGAGGAATATCTCAAGCAGAGCCGGCGCATCACCGATGTCTGGGGCCTCGGCGGCGTCCGGACGCGCTATGAGGAGATCGAGGGCGCCAATCACTTCACCGTGCTGGCGCCGCTTCCCGATCCGGACAGTGCGATGACCCGGCGCATCGCCGCCCTCGCCGGCGCTTGATCTTCCGGCGCAAGCCTCTATCCAGAAGCGGTTCAAGGCACAGGGTTCCGGAGCGCGCGATGCAGACCTTCTTCGTCGAGATCAAGTGCAAGCTCGGCAAGACCTATGAGGTCGCCAGCGAACTCGCCGACCGCGAGATCGCCTCGGAAATCTACTCGACCGCCGGCAATTACGACATCCTGGCCAAGTTCCATGTCGCCGCCGATGTCGATATCGGCCATTTCGTCGCCGAGAAGGTGCAGTCGATCCCCGAGATCGCCGACACCCACACGATCATCACCTTCAAGGCGTTTTGAGCCCGCTGCCCGCTCCCCTCACCTGATCGGCGTGGTCAGCCCGTCCTCGGGCTGCCATGCACGCAGAAGGTCGGCGAAGCGGCGCGCCGCCGGGACGACCGGGCCGGTCGCGGGGAAGAGCAGCGAAGTGCGATAGACAATCCGCGGCGCAAAACGCCGCGCGGCCAGCCCCTGCATGCCGCCGAGCGTCAGCGGGAAAGGGTTGAGCAGCGCGAGCCCGACGCGCTGGCGCACCAGCTCCGCCATGAAGGTCGCCGTCGCCCCTTCGGCGACCAGCCGGGGCGCGACGCCGGCATCGGCGAAGGCGCGGTCAGCCTCGAAGCGAACCGGAAAGCGCCGCGCCGCGGCGATCAGCGGCTCGTCGGCGAGGTCTCGCGGCGCGATCACTGCGTGGGCGGCGAGCGGATGGTCCTCCGGCATCACCACATGCGCCACAGCCTCGCGGAAAACCTCGTTGCGAACGCCGATATGCGGCACGGGCACGTCGACCAGCCCGATATCGGCGGCGCGGTCGGCAACCAGCGCGATCACGGATGTGCTGGTGCCGATCTCGACATTGGCGACGACATCCGGCTCCTGAATACGGAAGTGCGCCAGCACCGGCGGCAGCACGAACTGCGCCAGCGTCGTCGCAGCGGCGATGCGCAGAACGCTCGCCATCGCCGTCTGCCCGGGCCACCCCGCCAGGCGCTGCAGCGCATCGAAGACCGGTTGCGCCTCCGCCTCGAGGGCGAAGGCGTCGCCGGTGGGCACGAGCCGCCCACCCTCGCGCAGGAATAGCGGCCGGCCGACATGCGCTTCGAGGGTTGCGAGCGCCCGCGACACGGCCGGCTGCGAGATGCCGAGCATCTG